>CAZKRS010000051.1:0-9340 GCA_964555265.1 uncultured bacterium
AGAGAAGGTCTTGGAGGCTGATTTGTTTATTAGCGGGGACCTGAAACATCACCAGGTGGAGACTGCTCGTTTGCACGGTTTGAATATAATAAATCTTGATCATTATGAAATGGAAACAGTATTTTTGAATTTTGCCGGAGAGCTGCTGGAAGACAAACTTGCAATTGATTGTCCGGTTCATCTGTTTGAAAGAAGAAATCCATATTTTTACCGCGTCCGAAACACAGTTCTCCATAAACAGGAGGGAAACCCTTGAGTGTAGAGAATCAAATGGCGGTCCTAAAAAAGTTACAGGAACTTGATAAAGAAATAAACCGGCGCGAAAAGCTTGCCGAAAAGATTCCCCGGCAGATTGAAGAAGAGCAGCAAAAAATCAAGGAGTTTGAGCGGGAGCTGGAAGAGATTAAAAACCGGCGGGTGGAGTTAATAAAACAGAGGGATAAGAAAGAGGTTGACGTCCAGGGATTTGAAGCGGATATTGAGGAAAAAGAAAGTCAGAAGTTTAACGTAAGTTCCCAGCAGGAGTTTGAATCGATTAACCAGGAGATCGAAACCCTGGAAAAGAAAATGGAGGCCGCCGAGGAGGAATATTTTGTCCTTGACGAGGAGATAGGTCAGGTAGAGGAAGAAATAGCCGAAATATCAAGTCAGGTTCAAAAAGCCCAGGCTGAGGCGGCCGAGTTTAAAAAAGAAAGGGAAAAAACACTGGAGGAAAATCAGGAAAAACTGGAAAAACTAAAGGAGCAACGGGGAGAAGTCGCTGAGAATCTTAAATCCATCGATTCGGGTTTGCTGAAAAAATACCAGCGAATCCGCAAGCATCATAACCAGGCCATGGTGCCAATAGAAGAACATGTCTGCAGCGGCTGTTATACCAGGGTTACTCCGCAGTTGATTAACGAAGTCCGGGAGGAAAAAAAAGCGTATACCTGCGACAATTGTTCCCGGATTCTTTACTGGGAAGCGGATAAAGAAACTGATGAGTGAGGGAAAAATGGATATTGCTGGTTTCCTGGAAAATTTAAAACAGCAGCCGATCCTGGAAGAGTTGAGTGCCCGCCTTGATATATCTCCGGTTGAAATAAAAGAAAAAATAAATTATTTACAGTCAAAATGTGAAGGACGGGCGGCCGGGAACACCGAAAAATTTTTTCTTTATGTCGATGGGGCCGCCCGCAACAACCCGGGGCCGGCCGGCGGGGGAGCGGTAGTTTACAAAGGAAATGAGGAAAAAATTGCCGAAGCCAGCAGCTATTTTGGTTCCCGGTTAACCAATAATGCCGCCGAATACCGGGCCTTGATCCTTGGACTGGAGCTTCTTCCCAAAGAATGCAAAGAGTTAAAAATTCACATGGACAGTGAACTGGTTATTAAACAGTTGACCGGAGAATACGCGGTCAAAAGTCCTAATCTGAACCCTTATTTTGAAGAGGTAAAATCTAATCTTGAAAAATTTAAACGGGTAGAGTTTGAGGCTATACCCCGGGAAAAAAACAAGGAGGCGGACCAGCTGGCTAACAGAGCCCTCGACGGAAAAATTGAAAAATAGTGCAGGGGACTAAAGAGGGCTTAACATATTAAAGAAAGGGGAAGGCATTTCTCTGGAAGCGGACCTGTTCGCCGTCGGTATAGAGGACAATATGGCCGTCGCGGTCCGTTCTATAGATGTTGCGGGAGCCAACCCCGGCTTCCTTCAGGCGCTCAACGACCTTATCTGTTCCTTCAACCAGCAGTTTTTCTTTATCCGCGGGAATTACTGCAAAAGCCGGAGTTGTATACTCAAGAAGTTCTTTGCCCGTGGCGCTGCTGCCCCCGTGCCGGCCGACGACCAGCAGGTCTATATCAAGATTATTACCCCAGTTGAGGACGAGTTCTTTTTCTTTTTCAAGCGGCAGATGGGACATGACCAGGATCCGGACAGCACCATATTTTAAATAGAGGACGCTGGAAGCTTCTGCCCGGTTTTCAGGTTTGGGATTTGTGTGAAGGACTTTACCTTTTAACCCGGGGCCGAAAATTAATTTCTGTTTTTTCTCAAGCTGCCGGATATCTATATTACCTTCCGCTTCACTTTTCAAGAAGCGATAAGGCGGGAAACGCTCTTCGTAAGGTGGCAGTAAAATTTCTTTTATTTCAAGGTCCGGATACTTTACCAGGTCAACCTGTGCGCCCATATAGTGGCTGAAGGGGGTAGTGTTTACCATCTGCCGGAGCCGTTTGATTCCTGTGAGCTGAAAGAAAGGAATATACAGATTCTCCGCCAGATTGAAGGCGGGCATTTCTTTCTGGTGGGGACTGCTGCCCTCGCCTCCGTCAACAAGCGAAGTAGTGTTGTCCGGGGTCTGAAGAAGAAGGGAACTACCAGTTTTAGCGTTAAAAAACACAAAAGCAGCCTCTTTTTCAAGTCGTCCGGGTATTGTGCCATCGCCGGGTATATCAACTTCTTCCACAACGGTGTCGGGCTCTGGTTCTTCTAACATAAACCGGGTGTATTCCGGCAGGGCTTTGAACCACATCAGGGCGGCCAGGATTAAAAACAATAAAGTTATAAAAGAACCCAGAGCGGTGGGTTTCTTTTTATTTTCTTCTTTTTCGTCCTCTAAATCATAACTATCGTGAAATTTTTTACTCATTGAACTGTAACCTGGTTTTTGATGTTCCCCAGGGTAACTTCTCCGATACCGGGAACATTAGCCAGTTCCTCAACGGTGGTGAAACGTCCTTCTTCTTCCCGGTATTCTATAATTCTTTGTGCGGTGGTCGTTCCTATACCGGAGAGAGACTGCAATTCTTCCCGGTTGGCTCGATTGATATTTATCTTTTTTTCCTCTGGCTCATGGCGGCGTATATGTTCGTATGGATAGGAGGAAATTCTTATATCATTTTTTAAATTTGCAAAAATTATTTCGCCGATACCCGGTATATCTTTTAATTCTTCTTTCCGGGAAAATTCCCCGTGAGTTTCCCGGTAAGAGATGATTCGCCCGGCTGTTGCCGGGCCGACGCCATCTAATTCCTGGAGTTCTTCTCTGTTTGCGTTGTTGATATCTATCTTTCTTTGGTGCCGGATAATTTCTTTATCCCGGTGGGAGGTGGTGTTGAGGTCGATTCGAGTGCCGGGAATGGCCTCCTGGACCCGGGGATCAAGGGATATTTTCTGGTCAGTTTCGACCCCGTTGGGGCGATCGGATAGTTCTTCTTCCACCGCCTGGTAAAATCCAGGGAGGGCCAGCAGACAGAGGATAATAAGAAAAATAACCTGGTAAAACTGTCCTTTACTCAAAGTTATCTCCCAGAGAGCGGTAGTTTAAAAAATAGCATTATAAAATTTTTCATGTATTCTACTATTAATATCCGATATTCCGGTGCTGTTTGTCAAATTATCTTCATTTAAGAATGGAGTTTGTTAAAATTTACAGCCTGTATTTTTGTTCCAGTTTAAAACCCGTGGTGGTAAGAACAGGAACGGGTTAAATTATTGAGAGTTAAATCTTACATTTAAAATATGCGGGTGGTTAGTTTTGAATTATTCTGAACTGGTTGAAGAAACAGCGGAGAAATGGGAGATAAAAAGAACAAAGGCCCGGGAGCTTATCGACAGATTTTTTGAATCCATAGTAGAAATTTTAAAGAAGAAAGAGAGACTTGAGCTGCGGGGGTTTGGTGTTTTTGAGGTGCGGGAGCGAGAAGGGCATAAAGGGCGTATTCCGGGCGAAGGCGTTGAAGTAAAGGTGCCTTCCCGCCGGGTGCCTGCTTTTAAAGCCAGCAAGAAAATCAAGCAGGCCCTGAGAAATTTAGAAGTTCCGGAAGAAATGAAGCTTGATAACAGTGATTAAATCCATATTTTTTGATCTTGACGGCACACTTTTTTTATCCACGCCGGTATTGCATTCCGCTTACTGCCGGGGGGTTGAAGAGTATAATGAAAAAAATGAAGAACTCATTGAACCTCCTTCGGAGCAAGAGGTTCTGGGCGAGGTGGGAAATCCTGTCGAAGAAATTTATTCCAACCTTTTCCCGGGTATATCTGAGAATCAGCAGGAAGAACTGGGGAGGTTAATTTTAGAAAAACTACTGGCAGAAATACGCCGAAAAAAAGGAATTTTAATTCCCGGTGTTGAAAAGACGCTAAGAAAACTTAAAAACAGTTTCCAGTTGGCCCTGGTTACAAACGCCCAGCGTGATTACATGGAAACAGTGGTGAATACCTACCGTCTGGACCGTTTTTTGGCCCGTCAGCTCTGCATCCAGGACGTAAAGGGCAGTTCCAAAGCAATCATTATCGAAGAGATGCTTTCGTATTTTAATTTATCTTCCGGCCAGGTGGTGATGGTGGGGGATCGCGAGAGCGATTACCTGGCCGCCCGGGCGGCTGAAACTAGATTTATCGGCTGCGATTTCGGTCACGCCGAGGAGGCCGAACTTCCGAACGGAGTCGAAAAAATAAGTGAATTTGAACAGCTGTTGTTCCATCCCCTGCTGGAAGCGAATATAGATCGTAAATAAAAAAGATTATTTTTCTGAATACCGCCCGCTGGTGGACAAATGGGCAGAATTTCAGAAAGCGCACCGTCGGCCGGCCCCCGGTTGTTTCCGGGTTAACGGCTTCAAAAGTTCTCCGGGAGAAATCAACGATTATTTTAATTCACAGGGAATAAAGCTGGAGCAGAGTGAATATTTTGACAATATTTATTACTGGACTGAAACCTGCAGGGCGGTTTCGGAAACATTTTTGCACTGGGCCGGTTATTACTATATCCAGGACCCGGTAAGTATTCTACCGGTTGAAGTGCTTGGTTTGGTCCGGGGAGAGCGGGTGCTGGATTTATGTGCGGCTCCGGGCGGTAAATGTTTATATATCGCCGAGAAGGTGGGTGAAAAAGGGGGGGTGATTGCTAATGACCCGGCCGAAAAACGGCGCCGGGTTCTCCAGGCTAACATACAGCGGCTCGGGGCCGCAAACGTGGCCATATCCGCTTATGATGGCCGGGTGGTCCCCGAATCAAAAAAGTTCACCGCCATCCTGGTGGATGCCCCCTGTAGCGGCGAGGGAGCCCAGCGTTATATTGATGGGCCGCCGGAAATTGAGAAGGATTCCGCCCACCGGGAAATGGCTGAACGTCAGTATCAACTCCTGGAAAAAGCATACCGGCTTTTGGCTCCAGGAGGGCGGGTAGTTTACTCCACCTGCACCTACAGTCCCCTTGAAAATGAAGCAGTAGTTGGGCGGTTGCTGAAGGAGAAAGAGGCCATACTTCGAAAAGTGAACCTGGATTTGCCTCACCGGGGGGGAGTGGTGGCCTGGAAGAACTATGAATTTAACAGTGAACTCAAAAAAATGTGGCGCTGCTATCCTCACCACTATAACGGCGGGGGGATGGTTTTTGCGCTCCTTGAACGGCCGGAGGAATAATATGAGCCAGGACGTAGAGCTGTTTGTGGAATATTTCCGGCAGCGTTTTGGTATCCGGGACTCCCTGTGGGAACCGTATGAAATTCAGGTCGGCAAGAGGACAGTTTATATCCGGGCGCAGGGATGTGGTTTTCCCGAGGGCTGGAAAATTGAGAATTCAGGCTTCCGGGTGGCCCGCCTGACATCCAAACTGTTCAAACCCGGGAATCGACTCCTGCAGTGGCTGGGGACTGAGATCATCAAGGGCAAATTAGAAGTAAATTCATATGAATTTAAAAAACTGCTGGAACGAAAACCGGTAGTGCCGGAGAAATCTTACCGATGCAGCCGGGGGTATGTGGCTCTGCAGTTCAGGGGGAAAATAGCCGGTTGCGGGTTCTGGAGCGGCGATAAGCTTGAAACCCAGATGGCGAAAGGACTATCGGCGCAGTTTCCAGGAAGAGCACTTGAGATGGGGGTTCATAAAGCCCCGAGTTCGGGAAGCGATAGCCAATGAACAGCAATACTGTTTTTATTACCGGTGCCTCCAGCGGAATTGGTCTGGCGACGGCCCGGCGGCTTGCCGGCGAAGGGTATGAGGTGCTGCTCGCCGCCCGCAGGAAGAATTTACTAGCCCGAATTACCGGGGAGATAAAAAAAGAGGGAGGGCAAGCGGACTATTTTTACCTGGATTTGACTGATCCGGAGTCGGTAGAAAAAACTGCCCGGGAGCTACTTGAACGTGCTAATTCTCCCGATATACTGATTAATAACGCCGGCTACGGGATATACGGACTGGCGGAAGATATTTTACTTGAGGAAGCCCGGCGAATGTTCGAAACAAATTTTTTTGGTGCCTTGTCGTTAACCCGGAAACTGCTTCCCGCCCTCAAAAAATCTGAAGCCGGACGAATAATAAATGTTACTTCGGGGGTGGCCAAACGGGGCTTTCCGGTGATGAATTATTATTCGGCCAGCAAGGCTGCTCTTGAGTCGATGAGTGAAAGTTTGAAGGAAGAGCTGGAACCCTACGGAATTTGTGTTCAGGTGGTTTACCCGTTGCGGACCGAGACCGAATTTTCAGACTCGGCCCGCCGGTATGTTCCGGACAGTTTTTCATTTCCGTCCAGCGGACCCACCCAGGCGGCGGATGAGGTTGCGGGGGCAATCAGCCGGGGACTGAAAGGGGAAAGATTCAGGATACATCCCCATTACTCGACGAAACTGCTGGGTGTGTTAAATGAGATATGCCCGGGGTTGACTTCCCGGCTGTTAAAATTAAAAGAGATAGTAAATTCTGCGCTGAGGGATTAACCCGGTGTTCAATCTAAGAGTTACAGCAGGTGCGAAATTTTTACGAGCGAGGCCCGTTTGAGGGGGTCAATCGGGCAGAGGCACCAGCCGCCAGATGTAGCTTCCGTCCTGTTTGACCAGCATGAGAACGGAAGTTTCGCCTGCGTCCCGCTGGGTTTCCAGGTAGGAGTTAAATTCTTCCAGGCTTTCTATATCCTGGCGGTCGACCTCAACAATGATGTCACCTTCCCGGAGCCCGTGCTGGCGGGCAATAGAGTTTCGTTCAACATTTTCTATTTTGAGAACCAAGCGCGGGGGACGAATCCCGTGTTCGCTGGCTGCAGTTTCGGGTTCCAGCTCCGAGAGTTCAAGTCCCATTTCGCCGATAATACCTTTTCTTTCCATTTCCGGTTCGGGGGCGACGCCCGGCCGGGGCGGGCCAACCTCTTCCGGAACGGTGCCCAGGGTTACCCGGGCTGTTTTCAGTTCTCCATCGCGATCAAATTCCACTGTTATTTCATCGCCGCTCTCATAGGAAAGAATGCGTCTCTGGAGGGCGTGGGGAGAATCGACCGGATTGCCATCTACTTTAACTATTAAATCTCCCGTCTGGAGGTCGGCATCATCTGCCGGGCTATTTTCAACTACTTCGGCAACCAGGACACCTTTTTCCCGGCCAAGTTTTTCGGCCAGGTCGGCAGTTAATTCCTGGATCATAACACCAAGCCAGGCCCGGCGGACTTCCCCGTATTCTATCAGGTCGGTGGCGGTTCTGCGGGCCATATTGGAGGCGATTGCAAAACTGACGCCCTGGTAGCCGCGGGCTCCTTCCGACATGATCATTGTATTAACGCCGATAACCCGGCCGCGGATATTGATCAGCGGTCCGCCGGAGTTACCGCGGTTAATGGCGGCATCGGTCTGGATAAAATCCTCATAACGCTGGGTGCCTACGGCCCGGTGGGTGGCGCTTACATGGCCGACGCTGACGGAGTTTTCAAGCTGAAAAGGAGCTCCAATGGCAATAGCCCACTGGCCGATAGCCACTTCGTCGGAGTTGGCGAATTCGACCGTGGGAAGACCCTCCATATCTATTTTTATTACCGCCAGGTCCGCTCCGGGATCGCCGCCCACGATTTTGGCCTCGGCCTCCTGGCCGTTGGTAAGCTGGACTTCTATTTCATCAGCATCCTTTACAACGTGGTGGTTAGTTAAAATATAACCGTTCTCCCTGATAATCATACCGCTGCCCAGGGAGGTTATTTTCTGCCGGCGTTCCTGCTCGGGGAAACGATCTCCAAAAAAGTCACGAAAAAACGGATCGTCAAGAAAAGGGTGGCGTCTTTCAATCTGCTTGCGGGTAAAAACAGTTACAACCGCCGGCTTGACCTTCCGGGCAGAATATAGGAGAGCTTTTTCAATGTTTTCGGCTGTCCGCAGGGAGTCTCGCGGTGTTTCAGAGGAGGTTTCAATTTCTCGGCCGCTGTAAGCCCGGTATTCATTTTCGGAAGCGAACCCGGTAATAGTTTCGGTTTGCTGGATCGTGCCAATAATAAAACCCGCGAGGAGCATGATTACTCCCAGGATTAATAGTTTCAGTTCGTAGGATTTATTCATAATTTAACACCCCGTAAGGATAATAAAACTTTACCGTGAAACATTTTTGTTTTTAGTTATTATTAAAATGATCTACGAAGTTATAATATTCCCGGCTACACCTATTTATTATATCAATTTATTGCCAGTGTTAATGCAACTTTATGTTTGAGGTGTAAAGATGGCGGAGGAAACTTTGGCTTTTATTTCTGATATTCACGGCAACTTTGTGGCTCTGCAGGCAGTTTTAGAGCGATTGACGGAGGAAAAAATTTATTGCCTCGGGGATATTGTGGGGTACGGACCGGAGCCCTGTCGCTGCGTGGAAACTGTTCGAGCGGCCAGTGCCGGGAGTATCCAGGGCAACCATGACGCGGCAATAGCCGGGGAACTGGACTATTCTTCTTTCAATTCAATTGCCCGCCGGGCCACTGACTGGTCACGAAAACGGCTGGATCCGGAGGAGTTAAGATACTTGCAAAATCTGCCCGCCGTGATTGAAAAAGAGGAATTCTGCCTGTTTCACGGCAGTCCCAGCCGCCCGCTGCAGCAGTATGTAGATTCCCCGGCAGATATCCGGACTGCCTACTCGGAAGCAGATTTCCCGAAACTGCTCGGATTAGGCCATACTCATAAACCGTATCTTTACCTGGTAAAAGAAGAACAATATATCCGTCCTTCCTCAAACCTGGGTCAGAAAATTAAACTCCCCCCCGGCGGGGCGGTGTTTAATCCCGGCAGCGTGGGTCAGCCCCGGGATGGTGATCCCCGGGCTTCATTTGTTCGCTACTGGCCGGATAAGGGCCAGCTGGCTTTTTACCGGGTTAAATATGATATAGTAAAAGTGTGTGAAAAAATAAAAGAAGAGGGGCTCCCGCCGTTTTTATGCGAAAGATTGCGGGGCGGTTATTAAATTGACATCGCGGGGTCTTGGTAGTACAATTTTATACCGTCGCCGCCGGAAAGATTTTTACGGGAGATATTTAAGTAACTATAACAAAATCATGCGGGTGTAGCTCAGGGGTAGAGCGTCTCGTTGCCAACGAGAAGGTCGTGGGT
>CAZKRS010000052.1:0-9268 GCA_964555265.1 uncultured bacterium
ATTGAACCTTCTTATCAGAAAAAGACGAAATAATTTATAAACCCGCATGGAGCAGGGAGCGGGGTGCGGGGCGCTAAACCCAAAAAAATTAAAACCTTAAAAAAAGACAAAACAACAAAAACCTGTTATGCTGGTTTTCGGATCTCGAATCTTTTCGTTTGATTTTAACAACTTGCCGGTTTTTCGTCGACATTTTGGGATGAGTTTTGTATTATTAAAGACAAACCATACGAAAGCAACTACCAGCGGAGAGGTGTCCGAGTCTGGTTGAAGGAGCGCGGTTGGAAACCGCGTGTGCCCCTTATGGGGTACCGAGGGTTCGAATCCCTCCCTCTCCGCCATTTTTTTACACCTATCCCGGGAGTAACTTACCCCGTAGTGTTCAATCAAAATAATTTGTTCATAAAGAGGGTCGAATCTGGTATGAACGTGTATGAAGAAAAATTGACCGGCAGGGAGTTTCATACTTCATCGCCGGAAGAAACTGAACAGGTCGGGGAAGACTGTGCCTCCTGCTGGCCGTCCCCGGCGGCGGTAGCGCTGGTGGGGCCGCTGGGGAGCGGTAAAACAACCTTTACCCGGGGAGTTTTGCGCGGGAAGGGCGGCGAGGTTGAGCTGGCCAGAAGTCCCACTTTCACCCTTATAAACCGTTATGAAAACACTTCGCCGCCGATGATTCACGCTGACCTTTACCGGGCCCAAAAGGTAGAGGCCCAGGAAACGATCAGTCTGGAAGAATATTTTGAACGAGCCCTGGTGATTGTGGAATGGGCGGCCCGCTGGAAGCTGGGCTGGCCGGAGAAAACATGGACTGTAAATTTTGAATACGATGGTCCAACCGGGCGAATAATTACCGTTAGAAAGGGGGCTCCCGATGCTGCTGGCAATTGAAACCACTGACCGGGGGGGTAGCGTGGCCCTGGCCCGGGGGGAGAGAATGGTTGAACTTCATTATGAGGAGAGTGACCGTAATCATTCGAGCCGGCTGATGGTTGTCATTGACAGAATTTTAGAGAAACACGGCGTTGACTATGAACAGCTCGAGCAGGTGGCGGTGGCCACCGGTCCCGGTTCTTTCACCGGTATTAGGCTGGGCGTAACCACCGCTAAGACTCTTGCCCTGGCCTGTGAAGCCGAGCTTGTGGCGGCCAGCAGCCTGAGACTGCAGGTTGAATTTGCCCGGGGGCGCCAGGTAGATGTGGAGTCGGTTATAGATGCCCGGCGGGGGGAGCTTTACCGGCAGCGGTTCAGTGTGCAAGACGAGCGGATAGAAGCCACCAATCGTCCGCAGTTGATTACTCCCGGTAATTTAAAAGAGGAATTAGAGGGGGAAGAAGATCTATTAATTATTTACAGGGACAGAAGCTGGGAACCCGACCCGGAAAGCTGGCCGGGGGGAGTTAAATTTTATCCCCCGCCATTAAACAGGCCCCTGGCGGCAGCGCTGGTTAGTTTTGCTCAAAAAGAGGGGGAAACGGTAGCTTCCGAGAAAGTCAAACCACTTTACGTCCGCCGGAGTGACGCCCAGCGGGCGAAAGGATAGTCCGATGATAATAAGAAAGATGGAGGCGGAGGATATAGCGGCGGTGGCCGAGATTGAAAAGGTATCGTTTGCCCGTCCGTGGTCGGAAGAAATATTATACAGGGACCTGACTGCACATTCCCGGGCCTACATCTATGTGGCCGAGGACGGAAATGAAATTGTCGGTCATATCGCCGTCTGGAAATCTCCTGATGATGTTCACCTGACGACTCTCGCCGTGGCCCCGTCTCGGCGCCGGGAAGGAATTGCAAGCAATCTGGTAAAAAAAATACTGGACGAACATTTGACAGACCGGGAAGAAGTGGTTTTAGAAGTGCGGGAGTCTAACCGGCCGGCCCTTGCGCTTTATCAGAAACTTGGTTTTGAGGTCCGGGAAAGACGGCTGCAGTATTACGTGGATAACGGCGAGGACGCCCTGGTCATGGTTTACAACCGTAAACATGCTTCCGAGGAGCCAGCAAATGAAACCTCCAGAACGACTACAGGCGGTTCTTGATAATTTACCGGCTGACCCGGGTGTGTATCTGTTAAAAGGTTCGGGGGGTGAAGTGTTGTATGTGGGGAAAGCCCGGAGTCTTAAAGATAGAGTTCCGGATTATTTCCGTAATTACAAGCGATCTGCTGCCCGCCGCCGGGCCCTGGCCGAGCGGATTGAAGATATAGAAACCATTGTAGTTGGCGACGAGCAGGAGGCCCTGGAACTTGAATATAACCTGATCAAGGAATACCGCCCCCGCTATAATATTGCTTACCGTGACGATAAAAGTTATCCCCACATAAAAATAACCGACGAAACGTATCCCCGTGTTTTTGTTACCCGGGACCGGAAGGAAGACGGGGGGCGGTATTTCGGACCGTATACCAGCGTGGGCAGCATGCGTCGAATCTTAGAGACGGTGCGTGAAATTTTTCCTTACCGTTCCTGTTCGGACCAGCTGCCCCCGGGGGGAGATGCGGAAAAATATTCGCTGTGTCTTGATTATGATATCAAACAGTGCGAGGGGCCCTGCGTGGGCCGGCAATCTCCCCAAAATTACCGGGAAATGATTGAAGATTTGATCGAATTTTTAAAAGGAAATTACCGGCCGGTAAAAAAAAGAATTAAAGAGAAAATGAAGTATTATTCCGACCGGAAAGAGTTTGAGGCGGCCGCTGTTTACCGGGACAGGCTGGGAGCTCTCGAAGATTTCATGGAAAATACTTCGTTTGTAAAGTCCACGAAAAATGCCGATGTTTTTGGCGTGGGCGAGGCTGAAAAGGTAACATCTCTTGTAATATTGCGGGTGCGGGGCCACCGGGTGGTCACCCGGCTTGAATTCCCCCTGGAACACGAAGCGCTTGAACATTCGGAGGCCCTCCAGGATTTCATTCTTACCTTCTATCCCACGGTCAGTGTAATTCCGGACCAGTTGCTGGTTGAGGCGGAGTTGCCCGACAGGACATTTGTGGAGGATAAATTAGCCGACCTGGCCGGTCGGAAGGTGGAAGTAAAAATTCCCCGGCGCGGAGAAAAAAAGAAACTTGTCGAGTCGGCCATGCGGACGGCCGGCCTGGCTGCCACCAATAAATCGGTTTCAGCCCGCCGGCGGGAAGGGGATCTGCTGGCCGTGATCCGAAGGATGTTTGATTTGCCCAAAATACCCCGGGTGGTGGAAGGATTTGATATCAGCACCCACAGCGGGAAAAGAACGGTTGGGAGCATGGTCAGGTTTATCAACGGCCAGCCTGAAAAGGAAGGTTACCGCCGTTATAAAATTGATACTGGCGGGAAGGTTGATGATTATGAGGCCCTGCGGCGGCTGGTTTTCAGGCGTTACCGGCGGTTGCTTGAAGAGGAGCGTTCTCTCCCCGATCTTGTGCTGGTGGATGGGGGGCGGGGGCAGTTGAAAGCAGCAGCCGGAGTCTTGAAGGAGCTAAAGTTAAAAATTCCGCTTATCTCCCTGGCCAAGGAAAAGGAGCTGCTATTTGTTGAGGGGGAGGAGGCCCCCCGGGATCTGCCTGAAGATTCCCGGGTGCTCCAGTTTTTTCAGCGTATCCGTGATGAAGCCCATCGTTTTGCTGTAACCTATCACCGGGACAGACGCCAGGGACAGTTTTCATCCCGGCTTGAACAGGTGAAAGGAATAGGAACAAAGCGGCTAAAAAAACTTTTGGACAAATTTGGCAGTCCCGCCCGGGTACGCCGGGCTTCCCTGGAAGAATTGACGGAGGTTTCGGGGATAACCGCTAAGATAGCGGCCCGGATAAAACAGCTTGAACATCTTGAAGAAGCCGAAAAAAACAAGTAAGCTTGTTTCAAACCGGTTGATATTAAACCGGCGGGAGATAACTGTTAATAGAAGGTGATCAAAATTTGTTTTATGATCGGCTGGTGCAGTGAGGGTTCAAACTTTGAATTGGACCGCAAACAGTGAAAAAACGGATCGCAGGTTTTTTATTAACCGGCATTATCCTTGTTTCCATTGTTTACTTTCTTTCCCTGAGTTCTCAGCCCGGACTATTTTTATCCGGTTTTAATCCGACTTTTCTGTTTTTTCTGCTCATTTTTAGCCCGGTAATTTTAATAAGTAACTGCCTGCTAATGCTTTATTTTAATTCTACCCGCCTGTTTTATATGAACTGGTTGATCCTGCTTACTTACCTGTATTACAGTCTGCCCGGGATTAGTAATTATCTTAATTTTGATTATTTTTCTCCCGGATTTACAATGGAGACAGCAGTTCTGTATCCGTATTTTCTGCCCGTGCTTATTTTTATAGTCCACCTGACCGCTGAACGTGGATTTTTAAACCTTCCTGGATTTATAAAACTGGTTCTGTTCAGCATATTTTCTTTTGGTCCCCTGCTTGTCCAACCGCTGGGCGGAACAGAGATTGCTCAACTGCACGGTCGTCTGCCGGTATTTCAGATTAATTCCCTTGCGGTCAGCCCCATTTTTCTTTTGCTGATCGTGGTCTTTGGCCTGGTTTTAATTTTTATCCGGGAACGATCATTTTACGGTAAAGGGCAGGAATTAATTTTTTGGGCGGTGGTAGCTTTTAGCCTGGTGCCTTTTTTCCAGGACCAGTGGTGGAACGAGCAGGTATTCATTTTTTCGCCGGTGGTCTCCATTTTGTACGGTTTTGGGTCGGTGGTGATGGCGGGCCGGGGGATTAATTTTGCCTGGGGGAAGGCTTACCTGGATAAGTTAACCCTGGTTGAGGGCCGGTTGGCCCTTGATGAACACCTGGAGCGGCTGAGCGGTGATTATGCCCTGGCCATGGTTGATATAGACAACTTCAAAACATTCAATGACAAATACGGTCATGATTCGGGGGATGTAGTTCTTCAGCAGGTGGCGGATATTCTGGAGTATTATTCTACGGGGCATGTGTATCGTTTTGGAGGGGAAGAATTTACGGTAGTGTATCCCCGTAGCCTGGCCGCCGAAGCGGAAGAAGAGCTGGAAGAACTGCGCGAACGGGTTGGCAGCAACAAAGTAGGAGTAACAAGGAAGAGCAAGCGAGCCACTAAAGTCCTGGAAAAGAAAGTCACAATAAGCATCGGGCTCGCGGATTCATCCGGCCGGTTTGAAAATCCACACGAGGTATTAAACGCTGCCGACAACGCCCTTTACAAAGCAAAAGAAGAGGGAAGAAACAAACTATGTAAGAAATAAAAAAAGAATTTTAAGCCCGGCGCTTGCCGAAAAAAAGTTTAACACTATAAAACTTTTGCCTTACGTTTGTGACTTACCGCCCTGCTCCCGGCGTTTGTACACACTAAAACTGGGCCGCCAGGACTCGAACCTGGAGTCACGGGACCAAAACCCGTTGCCTTACCGTTTGGCTACGGCCCAACTACCAGCTAAAAATTATACTTGCTAACCCTCCAGATGTCAAAATTTTTAACCTGTATTTCTGGCATAGAAAAGATAATAAAATTAAATCTCTTAAAATTGGGGGGAGTTTTGATAGTATAGTAGGTTGTTGTATTTCATAGATATAAAAAAACAAGCAGGTGATCAAGATGAGTGTATCTTTTGAAGATTTCCAGGAACTGGAAATAAAAATCGGGACGGTTAAGACGGTGGCCGACCACCCGGATGCTGATAATTTGTTGCTGCTGGAGGCCGATGTCGGTGCAGAGGAGCCCCGGCAGCTTGTAGCGGGAATCAAAGATGATTATGAGCCCGACGGGCTGGTTGGCCGGCAGATAGTGGTGTTGACCAACCTGGAACCGGCTGTTATCCGGGGGGAGAAAGCGAGGGAATGCTTCTGGCGGCAGATGGTGAGGATGAAATCAGCCTGCTTCAACCGGATGTTTCTGTTCCCCCGGGGACGGTTGTAAGATAAAAAACAGTCATCAGCTTCTGAAAATAAGTTAAATTAGTTAATCAATTTCAATCTGGAGGTATTTTAAAATGTCAATTATTGAAGCGATACAGGCACGAGAGGTGCTGGATTCCCGGGGTAATCCCACTGTGGAAGCCGAAGTATATACTGAAGACGGATTCAGGGGCCAAGCAATAGTTCCCTCCGGAGCATCAACCGGGGAGAGAGAAGCGGTTGAACTGCGGGATAATGACAAAGACCGTTACATGGGGAAAGGGGTCATCCAGGCCGTAGAGAACATAAACGGAGAGATAGCCCGGCAGCTGAGTGGTTTTGACATCCGGGACCAGGAACAGATAGACCGGGTGATGATTGAGCTGGACGGTTCTACCAACAAATCGGAACTGGGAGCCAACGCCATACTTGCCGTATCGCTTGCCGTGGCAAAAGCGGGGGCTGACAGCACTTATTTACCCCTTTACCGTTACCTGGGCGGCACCGCTGCCCGGAGGCTTCCCCTGCCGTTTATGAATATTCTGAACGGCGGAGAACATGCCGATAATAACGTCGACATCCAGGAGTTTATGATTGCTCCCGGAGGGGCGGATTCTTTTTCCGAATCGCTCCGGATGGGAGTCGAAGTGTTTCATAACCTGAAACAGGTCCTTCAGAACCGTGATTACAGCACTTCTGTTGGTGACGAAGGCGGGTTTGCTCCCGATCTTGATTCAAACCGGGAAGCGCTGGAGTTGATTATCGAAGCGATAGAGCTGGCCGGGTATGCGCCCGGAGAAGAGATTGCCCTGGCCCTGGATGTTGCCGCGTCCGAAATTTATTCCGACGACGCTTACCAGTTTGAAGGCGAGGGGAAAGAATTAGGGACGGACCAGCTGATTGAGCTGTATTCAGAATGGGTTGAAGATTTTCCGATTATTTCGATCGAAGACGGCTGCGACGAAAACGACTGGGACGGTTGGGCAAAACTTTCCCGGGCCTTAAATGATAAAGTCCAGCTTGTCGGTGATGATCTATTTGTAACCAACCCCGATATACTTCGCCGGGGAATCAAGGAAGGGATTGGAAATTCCATCCTGATCAAAGTGAACCAGATTGGGACGCTGGCCGAAACGATGCAGACGGTCCAGATGGCCCATAACGCCGCTTACACGGCCATGATTTCCCACCGTTCCGGGGAGACCGAAGATACTACGATTGCTGATCTGGCGGTGGCAATGAATACCGGCCAGATCAAGACCGGTTCGGCCAGCCGCAGTGATCGGATAGCCAAATATAACCGGTTGCTCAGGATTGAAGAACAGCTGGGAGCCCGGGCGGAGTTCATCGGTTTTGACGCCCTGGCCTGAACGGTTTGCGGGTTAGAGAAATTTTTTAAAAAACAATCAAATTAAAAATTTAACGCTGGAGTGTTGGCTATGATAGGTAAGAAAATCAGGATTGAAAGAATTTTTAACCGGCAATCCGGGAACACGGTTATTGTTCCGATGGACCACGGGGTGACAGTTGGCCCGGTGGAGGGGTTGACCGATCTGAAGGTTACTATTGACCGTGTTGTTACAGGGGGAGCGAATGCTATTTTAATGCACAAGGGTATGGTTGCCCCCGGCCACCGGGAGGGAGGAGAAGATGTCGGGTTGATTGTTCATATGTCGGCCAGCACTTCTCTTTCAATTCGGCCCAATCAGAAGGTTTTAACCTGCCAGGTTGAGGAAGCGATCAAGCTGGGCGCCGACACGGTATCAATCCATGTTAACCTGGGGGCGGAAAATGAAGCTGACATGCTCAAAAAATTTGGGAAAGTAGGCGAACGTTGCCAGGAGTGGGGGATGCCTCTGCTGGTAATGATGTACACCCGGGGGCCCCAGATTGACAATGAATATGAGGTTGAGGTGGTTGCTCACGCCGCCCGGGTGGGAGCCGAACTTGGAGCTGATATAGTTAAATGTAATTACACCGGCGATCCCGAGAGTTTCACCAGGGTTGTGGAAGGATGTCCGGTGCCGGTGGTTATTGCCGGAGGAGAGAAAATGGAAAACGATCGCCAGGCCCTGCAGATGGTCAAAGAAACCATGGAAGCGGGTGGGCGAGGAGTTTCAATCGGGCGCAACGTATTTCAGGCCCGCCGGCCTGAAAAAATGGTAGAAGCAATATCCAGTATTGTTCACAGAGGCAACTCGGTTGCCGAAGCGGAGGAGATTTTAAATGGATGACAAGAAGAAAATCTGGGTTAAAGTGGAGGATTACAACCGGGAGTTTGTAACCGGTTGTCTGGAAGCTGGAGTGGACGGGATTTATTCGACAAAACCGGTCGGAGAAAAAATCAGCCGGCTGGGAGTGGTTGAAACTATCACACCGGATGGCGATTTGCTCCCCGGGGAAGATGTTGCAACCGTAAAGATTGAGAGTAAAGAAGATGAAGAGGAAGTTTTGAAACTTTCCAATCAAAAATTTGTTATTGTTGAGACCAGTGATTGGATGATAATTCCCCTGGAGAATCTTATCGCCCGGGCGGATAACCTGATTGCCGCCGTGGCTGACGCCGAGGAAGCCCGGGTGGCCCTGGAGACACTGGAAAAAGGTGTAGACGGTGTTCTGCTGGAAACCGACTCCCTGGCCGAGGTTCGCCAGACGGTAAACAGTCTTCAGTCGGGGACCGAGAAAGAAGACCTCCAGGTAGCCAGAATAACTGCTGTGAAAAAGGTGGGAATGGGCGACCGGGTCTGCGTGGACACCTGCACCATGATGCATAACGGCGAGGGAATGCTGGTGGGGAATTCCAGTTCGGGTATGTTTTTGGTCTCCGCCGAGGTGAAGGAATCAGACTCTGTTGCTTCCCGTCCTTTCCGTGTCAACGCCGGGGGAGTTCACGCTTATATTCGTGTTCCCGGCGAGCGAACCCGTTATCTCGCCGAGATTGAAGCCGGTGACGAGGTTATGATATTCAACAGCAACGGGGAAGGAAAATCTGCCGTGGTTGGCAGAGCCAAGCTGGAAAAAAGACCGCTGATGATCGTGGAGGGAGAAATTCAGTCCGAAGGCGAGAGCCACCCCGTCTCCCTGGTTTTGCAGAATGCCGAAACGATCAACCTGCTTGATCCGGAGGGAGAGCCGGTATCGGTGGTGCAGTTGCAGCCGGGCGACGAGGTCCTGGCCCTCCATGAGGAGGCAGGTCGTCATTTTGGTGTTAAAGTTGAAGAAACTATATCTGAGACCTGAATTTTCCTGAAAAGGAATTGACTATTCATGGGGGAACCCGCCGTATTTGTAGCCGGTTTGCTGGCTCGCAAAGATTTTGATGCCACGGCTGTTTCCGAACGGTTGAGCGATAAATACGGGGATATTACCTACACCGGCGCAGCTTATTCTTTTGATTTTACAGATTATTACGAAAAAG
>CAZKRS010000053.1:0-9231 GCA_964555265.1 uncultured bacterium
ATATCACCTGGGCAGGCGAGAAACTGGAAAAAGATAAATTTATGATGATGGAAGACGATTCAGTAATTAGAGTTATTAAGCTGAAGAAAGCTGCAACACCGCTGACTATGAATCGGCTCATTGAAAACCATAAACCGGACATAGTCTTTCTCTGCCAGCGAAACCGGGAGGCCGCCCCCGCCGGTGATACAATGGCCAGCAGCAACCTAGAGAGAGAAATGCTGGGGGAAAGTGCTCACATTGGTGAGGCCCCGGTAATAACAGTTTCTCTTGAACAATGATCTGGCGGCATCTGATTAAAAAACTTTATTTATTCTAATTATTTACTATAATTAGTAACTGCTGAAATGGGGAACCTCAGCTTTAGTTTTCCCGCTGGCTTTTTTGAAGTTTGGCTGGAATTCATTTCTTTTTAATTCCCTTTTTTAGAGGATATGTTTCCCGAATGGGAAAATAACTGTACATATATATAGACAGGTGATCATAATGGAACAGGTAGAAGTTAACGTGGACGATGAAATATTAAATTTGCTCACGGAAATAAGTGAGATGATTCTGGCGCTTGATAATTCTTCCCGGGCGCTTGATCGAATAGTCGAGCTTACTGCGGAGAAATTTAAGGCGGATTCGGGAAGTATAGCGGTCCCGGACTTTAAGAACGAGCAGCTAAAGATCATATCCAGTTATGATCATGATAGTTGTGAAGTGGATATTTTAAATTCCTGCCGTGCTCTTGACCTGGATGAAGGAGTCGCCGGCAAAGCTTACAGTGAGCAGAGTATGTATCAGGCCGAAGATATCAAAAAAGATCCCAATTTTAAATCTGTCCTGGAAGATAAAAAAGAAGATTACCGGTCTATAATTACCATTCCCCTGCTGATTGAAGAGGAATGTATAGGAGTTCTAAATTTCTGCTTTTCCGAGAAAACAAAGATCTCTTCCTGTGACGTTTCGGTCCTGAATATAGTTGCCAACCAGATTGCTATTACAATGACCCAGATGGAAATGAAAGAAGAACTGGAAAAAGATAACCGGGAACTGAAAAGAATGGCCCTCACGGATGGGCTGACGGGTTTGCTCAATCACCGGTCGATCCAGGGCAAGTTCCGGCGGGAACTCAAGCGGGCCCGCCGTTATGAGAATCCCCTGGCCCTGGTGATGTTGGATATTGATTATTTTAAAAAAATCAACGATAACTTTGGTCACCCGTCCGGAGATCGAGTTCTGAAGGATCTTGCCGGTATATTTAAAGAAATGGTGCGGGAAGCCGACAGCGTGGGCCGTTACGGAGGCGAAGAATTTCTTTTTGTTCTTCCTGAGACGGGACCCGAAGGGGCCTTCCGGCTGGCCGAAAGGATAAGGCAGCGTATAGATTCCCGCCCGTTTGTTGTTCCTTCCCGAAAAAAAGTGGATGTAACTGTCAGTGCCGGTATAAGCAGTTACCGGCCCGGGGATGTAAAACTTTCGGCTGATGATTTATTATCCCGGGCTGATAATGCACTGTATAAAGCAAAAAGGCGGGGACGTAATCGCTGCTGGATTCACGGTAAAAATTATTCCGCTTCTAACAGAAAATGCGGTTAATCCCGGAGGTTTAATCCTAAAGCCTGTGGATAATTTCTTTCATGTCGGGATCGGCCGGTTCATATTCTTCGTAGCGCGCAGTGAAGTTTTCATCTTTGAGTTTGAGACGGGATATCTGGTCCAGCCGGAATAACCTCCAGTCGGGTAGCCCCCCCGATTTACTCTCCCCTTCCACCTGGTAAGCCCTGAGCATTTTTTCGTTTTCTTCCTCATGGATTCCGATCAGGTAAGGTTCCGCCACTCTTGACCGCCATTGATAACTGAAGGAAACAATTTTTTTCTGCTCTATTGCTTCAATTAATTTTTCTTCAATTTCAGATGTTTCCAACCTTTTTCACTTCCTTCCCTTGGTAAAATAGACTGAGATTTAAATTTAGGTTTTCAAATCTACCACGGTCTTTTTTCTCCGTCGTAGGCATAAAATTCTCCGCTCATTTTTTCATCCAGGTTTTCGATAACTTCGCACATCCCGGTAACAGATTCTCTGGTGGTAATTTTTGCATTTTCTCCGCCCATCCTGGTTTTGACCCAGCCGGGATGAAGCAGAAGGGAATAAATACCCTCGTGTTTGTAGTCTTCACTTATGGTTTTTCCGAGCATGTTGAGAGCGGCTTTGGAAATCCTGTACGGATAAGCGCCCCCGCTTCGGTTATCGTCTATCGAGCCCATCAGCGAGGTGATGAAAACTATTTTTCCCTCACCTGCTTTCAGAAGATCCATTAACCTGCGGGTAACCCTGAAGGAGCCCAGGCAGTTTGTTTCAAACACCTCCCGAATATCGCCGGCGGTAAGTTCCTCAAAAGATGCTTTGCTTCCGTAAGTTCCGGCATTGTTTATGAGTAAATCCAGGCTGCCGATTACTCTTTCCAGGGTCCGCCCCATAGCTTCAACAGCTTCCGGAACAGATATATCAAGTTTCATTATATTTAACCGGTCGGGGTCCTGTGACTGCAGTTCATGCAGTTCTTCTGCTTTTTCGGGCTGACGGGCAGTAGCATAAATCTCCCATCCCTTCTCAAAATACTGCCTGACAAATTCAAGACCAATACCTCTATTCGCACCGGTAATCATCACTGTTTCAGCCATGTTTATAAACCTCCATGAAATTTCTGTGGACTGTTCAACTCCGGGATAAATAGCGATTATTTAAAAACTGATTGTATTTTAAAATATTAATATGTCCACCTTTCCCCGCCTAAAATTTTAAATTTTTTCAGAAATACATTCTCCCCCCTAAGCACTTTATTAACTAAAAATGCTAGCCTCCGGAGAAAAACGGTTATTAGTGGATAAAGCTGTAAATTACAGAGAAATTTGATAAAATAATTGAGTATAGGTGATTATTCTGGAGGTGTTTTGTTATTTTTAAAAAAGGACAGTCGGTTATTTATCCTCATTACGGAGCGGGCGAAATAATTGAAATAGAAGAAATAGAAAGAAACGGTGAAACTGAAAAATACCTGGTAATTAATATCCATTTGCGCCAGCAGACGGTTAAAATTCCGGCGGATTCCGTTGACGACGTGGGTGTCCGTGAACTGTGTGACGAAGATGAGTTCTATGAGAAGTTAAGTGAAGTCCGGGATTTTATTTTAGATACTTATGACCCTGAAGAAAAAAGTCATCCCGAAAAAATTCACCAGCAGACGTTAAAAGCTCTTCAGTCGGATATCCAGGAGGGGGCCCTGAAGCATTCACTGGAGGGGTTAAAGAAACTGCATACCCGGTTTCTGGACCAGAAGTTAAATATTACTGAAAAACGTGTTTATGACACGGTGCGGCAGTTTATTATTGGAGAAATAATGGGGATCGAAGGTTGTTCTCGTAAAAAAGCGGAGGAAAAACTCGAGGAGTATTTACCGGCGCAATTGCCGGAGCTGTCGGAAAAAGAGGATGAATAAAAAGCTTTAATAATCTACTTCTTCATATTCAGCTTCGACGGGGCTATCTTTTCCACTGTAACGTTGTTTTAATTTTCTGCGTAATTTCTCGACCGTTTTCTTATCCTGGCGTTGAAACTGGTAGGAAGGCCAGCGATCCTCCTTGCCCCGCTTGTATTTCATTTTTTCTTTTTTCAGAAATTCTTTCTCCCTCTCCGGCAGAGGACGGTTGAAGTATAAACGCACCCGGTAGCAGTTTACTCCCCCAACTTCCACCATATGAATGTCGGAAAGTTTTATTGTGAAAATTATCCCCTCCTGCAATTCATCAATCAATTCACTTATTTCTTCTTTAGACTGCAGGGCGGATTCAGGAACTTCTTTGCCGGTTTCTTCCGCCAGTTTCCGGGCAAATTTAACCTGGGCCGGAGTCGGTTTATCTCCGCTTAACCAGCCGTTTTCTTTAGCGGTTTTATAGGGCGCTTCAAGCCATTGAAATTGTTTTTTTAAAAACTCCTCATAAGAATTTTTGCCTTTTTCAATCCGCTCCAGTTCTTCTTCCATCTTGGCGGTGTAAGAGTAGGAAATTACTTCCTCAAATTTGTCCCGGAGATAATCACAGATTTTTTCGCCCCGTTCGGTTGGATGCAGTTTCCCCCGGACTTTGCGGACATATCCGAATCCTCCCCTGCCCTGTTTAATTTTTTTTAGAATGGACCCGTAGGTGGAAGGCCGGCCAATCCCCCTTTTTTTCAGCTCGCTGACCAGGGTACCTTCCCGGAAGCGGGCCGGCGGATGGGTCTGCTGCGGTTCGGGCCATATCCTCTTTAGTTTAATTTCCTGCCCTTTTTCTAATTTTGGCAATTCTGTTTCTTCCCGCCCGTATCCCGGTCTTATCTCATGAAATAACTTTAAAAATCCACTCGATTTTAACCGGTGGCCCTCGGCAAAAGCTTTATATTCATCCTGGTGTAATTTAATTGTAGTGGTATGATAAACGGCCGGCTGGGCCTGGGAGGCCAGAAATCGGAAATAGATTAAACGATATAAATCCAGCAGTCTCTCATCAATTTCATCACCTAGGTTTCCAGGAAAGAATTCCTCCTGTTCGGGCATTGTCGGTCTTATTGCTTCGTGAGCGTCCTGTTCGTTTCCCCGGGGCTGCCAGGGCCGGCCCTTGTAAAGCTCCGGAACAGTATCAGGACGGGCTTTAAAAGCTTTTTTGGCCAGACCGAGTGCATAAGGAGAGACCCGGGTAGAATCCGTTCTCATGTAGGTGATTAGCGCCCGGGGAGTTCCATCGATTTCCACTCCCTGGTATAACTGCTGGGCCAAACTCATCGTTTCCTCGGGAGTATACCCCAGTAGCCGATCGGCTTCGTTCTGCAGGGAATCGGTGCTGTATGGTGGAGGTGGGTTTAAATTATTTTCAGGATCTTCCCGGTAATCTGAAACTTTTAGGCTACCTCGTTTCTTCATTTTGCTGACGGTTTGTTTTACCTTCTCAAAATCCTCGTATTCGTCTTCAAACTCGGCTTCGAGGCTTTCTCCATTAGTCTCCAGTTGGGCGTGCAGAGTCCAGTAATGACGGGGTTCAAATTTTTCAATCTCTCTTTCCCGGTCGACAACCAGCGAAACAGCCGGTGACATAACCCTGCCGGCCGCCGGCAATCCGGGACCTTCGGGATCAAACTGGGTCATTGAGGAGATTATGAACCCGATAAGCCGGTCAAGCGCCCGGCGGGCCCGCTGGGATTCCACCAGGTTTTCGTCAATCTGGCGGGGATTTTCCATAGCTTCTTTAATCTCGTGGTAAACAATGGCGTTAAAAACTATCCTTTTTGAATCTGCCGTTCCAGGGACACAGTTTTCTTTTAAATCGGCTGCAATTGCCTCCCCTTCCCGATCAGGGTCGGTAGCCAGGTATACCTCATCGGCGTCTCTTAATTTTTTTCGGACATTTTTCACTTTGTTCTGGCCCCGGAAATAAATGGGCCTGGTCTGGAGCTTGAAGTTGCTGTCAACATCAACTCCCAGGTTTTCGTCCGTCAAATCAATTATATGACCCCCGCAGGCGATAACATTATATTCCCCCCGCAGAAATCTGCGGATTGTCTTTGTCTTTGCGGCAGATTCAACCACTATATATTTATTCATTTGTGATCACTTTTATTTACATTTGGATAAAAATGGTACAGAAATTTATCAGGCGTTAAAAATCCCAGTTATGAGACGGGAAGTGTTACACCGGTAGGCGGGGATTATTCCAGACCTTTTAATTCCTTCGGCGTTGCTTCTCCCATCAACATTTTACAGATGTTTTTGTAGCCAATTGAACGGTTACGTTTGAAAAGCTCGATAACGTCATCGAAAAAGTCGGGATCTTTCATTTTTAAACTTTCAAGTTCATTATGAACCCGCTCAAGTTCTTCCAGTGGTGCTTCGGCTGCCATGGGTTAAACCCTCCTGTTATTCTGATTGATCATCATCTTTATTCAAATTTTTTAGCATATCACTGATTCCTTTAAAAACGTCAACTGGAATTGGGAACGCTACCGTGGTTGTATCTTCGGAGGATATCTCTGTCAAAGTCTGCAGATAGCGCAGTTGGATACCGGTATCGGTCTGACCGATTACTTCGGCGGCCTGGTTCAATTTTTCCGATGCCTGGTATTCTCCCTTGGCGGCAATTACCTTTGCTCGCCGTTCCCGCTCGGCTTCCGCCTGCCGGGCCATTGTTCGTTGCATACTCTGGGGTAATTCTACGTTCTTAACCTCCACGGCCGTAACTTTAACTCCCCAGGGATCGGTTTCTTCGTCGATAATTGTTTGCAGCTTTTCGTTAATTTTATCCCTTTCCGACAGCAGTTCGTCAAGCTCACTCTGGCCCAGCACGCTTCTGAGGGTTGTCTTGGCTATCTGGCTGGTGGCCATGTAGTAGTTTTCAATCTGGATAATAGCGTCCACCGGGTCGGAGACCCTGAAATAAACAACCGCATCCACGCCCACGGGGACATTATCCATGGTCATAATTTCCTGGGCGGGAACGTCAAGAGTGATTATCCGCAGATTTATCCGTTCCATCGTCTCAAAAAGCGGGATAACGTATATAAATCCCGGTCCCCTGGTGCCCACCAGGCGCCCCAGGCGGAAAATAACTGCACGTTCATACTCTTTAATAATCTTTACTCCGCTGATCAATAGCACCACTGCCACTACAATAATACCGGCTAAAATTTGTAGTGCGTAAATCTCAATTCCATTCATCTGAATTACCTCCCGATAATTAAAGGTTATTTTTAAATTGTATATGAAACCATACGATACTTTTTCGAAAAGAAAAAGAGTTTTTAAGTGAAGTTTACTTTAATGGCTATATTTTCGCAAAAATTTTCTTTTCTCCGCTTTGCTATTATCTGCCCCCTCTAAAAACTCCTCGACCTCCGGGTACCCCCTGGGGGCGGAGGATATGGCTGGGAGTGAAAACGGGTTTTTAGGACCTTCTGGGAACTAAAATCTTCACAAATAAACTTTTTAGACTATACTCATTATCTGCAATTTTAAGACCAGGTTACTTTAGAACACAGGACTCGATAAATTTGCTGTTTTTTGTTAAAATTAACAGCACTTGAGCTGGCGTTAATGTTCAAAAATTGAGGATATATAGTTTTTAGCCCCCCAATCCTTGTTAACCGGGGCATAATATTTTTAACAACTGTTTGTATATTTATGACGCGACCAGTTGAAACTTTGAACTGTTTTGGCAGATCAGGAGGCTATCATGATGCAGGTGGAAAGATTGAAATCAAAAATTCATCGGGCGACCGTAACCGACTCCAATTTACATTACGAAGGCAGTATTACAATTGATAAAAAATTGATGGAAGCGGCGGATCTACTTCCCGGAGAAAAAGTTCAGGTGGTTGATATCAACAACGGTAATCGTCTGGAAACCTATGTTATTGAAGGCGAAGCCGAATCCGGAAAGATTTGCCTTAACGGAGCAGCCGCCCGGCTGGTGGAAACCGGTGACCTGGTAATAATTATTTCCTACGGTTTGATGGGAAAAAAAGAAGCCGCCCAGTTTGAACCTACTGTTGTAAAAGTAGATGAAACTAACAGCATTATAGAAGGTTAAATCCCATTCTCCACTTTTAATTCCTGTTCATAAAGGATTTTTTCGGTTTCAGCAATCGCTTTCTTCAAAATTCGGCTCTTGTCGTCATAACTTATAAAGGCGGCCTTGAAACCGTTGATTATTAACTGGCGGATGTTGGCAAGACTCAGATTGTAATGCTTGACGGCTTTGGTATATTCATCGGTCATGGTTGTATCGCTTACGGTCCTGCTGTCTGTGTTCAGTGTAACCCGAACTCCCCGCTCCAGGTATTGTTTAAACGGGTGGGATTTAAAATCTTTGACGGCATCGGTTTGAATGTTGCTGGTCAGACAGATTTCAAGCGGTAGCCGGTGGTCGTTAATATATTCCATAAGTTCAGGATCTTCAATCAACCGCACCCCGTGGCCGATCCGGTGGGCTCCGCAGTAATGAACCGCCTGGTGGATACTCTCGGGGCCAAAATCTTCTCCGGCGTGAATGGTTAAATTTATATTTTCGTTGCGCGCCCGGTAGAAAGCTTCAAGATGTTCTTTGGCCGGGTAACCCTTTTCAGCACCGGCCAGATCAAGTGCCACAACTTTTTCGTTTTTGTATTTAATAGCTTTTTGCGCCAGCTTTTCAGAGTATTCAGGATCATCCTGGCGCATGGCTGTCAGTATCAGTCCGGTTTTAATCCTGTATTTTTTTTCAGCTTTTTTTAACCCTTCCATAACTGCCGTAATTATTTCATCAATCGACATTCCTTCCCGGGTGTGTAGAAAAGGGGCAAATCTAAGTTCAAGATACCAGATGTTCTCTTTTGCTGCATCTTCGGCTATTTCAAACGTGCAGCGCTCTAATCGCGCCGGAGTCTGCAAAAATTGGAGCGGAAAATCAAAAGCCTTCAAATAATCCGCAAGATCCCTGCATTTTTCGGGGACACTGAGCTTGTCTTCTAAGTTATCGGGTATGGCTTTACCATCCTCTTTGTAGAAATCAATCACTGTTTCTAACCGCAAAGAACCATCTAAATGGGTGTGAAGATCTGTTTTGGGTAAAGATTGTAAAATTTCACGTTTGACTTTCATAATCTAATCACGTCCGCCTGTTATTTTTTGTTATCTGCCAAAAACACTTCTGGTTTCCATTTTACTCTGTTTATCGGTGGCTTTAGAAATGGCCTGCAATTTCCCTTTTTGATCCAGTTCCCACCTCCAAAAAATAATGTTGTCAGGAGCGCCCTACTCTATCCGGTGGGATTCGCCGTTTATTCTCACTTCTCCTTTGAACCCCATTTCCTGTAGAGCGGGACAAATCTTATTTATTACAAATTTTTGGGCGTTGGGAATGAGGCTTTCAGCAAGTAAATTTATTTCTCCACTCCCCTGGACACTTGCCACGTTCACCCACATTTTTTCAATATTACCCTCAAGTTCTATTTCCACTATGAAACCTCCTTTGAACACTGGAATTTTTCCAACCCGGCGCAATGTTTCATTTTTGTCCCAAAAATAATATCATTTTTCTAATGGTACTAACAGCTCAAAAATAAGATAACAATTATTGTTAAATTGTATTCTCCCAGTAATCCATTTACAGATAAATGAGGTTTTTGATTATCGGAATTTTATAACCCGCAAGGGACAGGAGGTGATTAAGTCCATCTTA
>CAZKRS010000054.1:0-9228 GCA_964555265.1 uncultured bacterium
GTACCAATATCCGCGCGTTTGCTGGCTAAAATTAAGGTCATCCCCCGGTTTTCAAGCTCTTCCAACAATTTGTTCGTCCGCTCGGTTGCTTCCGCCCCCAGGTGCCGGCCGGGGTCATCCAGCAGTAAAAATTCCGGCGAGGGCAACAACCCCCCCGCCAGGGAAACCTGGCTTACAGTTCCCGGAGATAACTCCCCCAGGGGAACCGAACGAGCCTCGGTTTCCAGCCCTACAAATTCAAGTACTTCCTCAACCCGCTGTTCACACTCGCTTTTCCCCAGCCCGTACCACCCACCTAACAAACCCAGGTTCTCCCGGGCGGACAGCTCGCCGTCAAACTGGTTCTGACTGCTGCGCACAAGGGCCATTTTTCTCTTGATTGCCATCGATCGGTGGGGATCCTGTTTGTTAACCCTGACCTGGCCGCTGTCCGGGGAATATAAACCGGCTATCAAATTTAATAAAACCGATTTCCCCGCCCCGGCCGGGCCTCTTAACATCAGGGTTACTCCCCGGGGATGCTCAAAATTAATCCCCGACAACGCTTCTACCTCAAGGGGACTGAACAGCATTTCCCGGCTCGAACCGCAGTTAAACTTCTTATGAACTTCACTGAACTTTATCACTTACTCAGAACACTCCCGTTTTCTTCTGCTTCCTGGATAAATTTGAACTCAACTAAATTGGTAAGCCTTCTATTGAAACTTTTATATCCAGACTACACCGGCGGGTTTAAGTTGCCGCCCACTCGGCAATCCGGCTCACGCCTTCCTCGATTCTTTCCATCGAGTTGGCATAGGATAGTCTCATGAACCCCGGCGCTCCAAATGGTGTCCCCGGAACTGTCGCCACATGGACATCATCAAGCAACCGGGAGGCCAGCTGCATATCGGTCTCCACGCCCTCTTTGCTCTCAATTAGTCCGCTCACATCTGGAAAAGCATAAAAAGCTCCCCCGGGTTTCAGACAGCTGACCCCTTCAATTTCGTTCAACATCTCATGTATCCGGTCACGGCGAGCGCCAAACTCTTCCACCATACCCGCTATTTCCGAATCCGGCAGCTCAAGCGCTTTGATTGCCGCACGCTGGCTGATTGAACAGGGGTTGGAGGTGGAATGACTCATCAGCGTATTTACCTTCTCAATCACTTCCGCCGGCCCGGCGGCAAACCCAATTCTCCAGCCCGTCATTGAATAGGCTTTACTCACCCCGTTCACAATAATGGTCCGCCGGCGTATTTCATCCGAAAAGGTGGCTGATGAATGATGCTGGCTGTCTCCGTAAATTAATTTTTCATAAATCTCATCGCTGACCAGGTATATATCTTCCTCAACAGCTATCTCCGCCAGCTCTTTCAGCAGCGAACGAGAATATATATTACCCGTGGGATTTGAAGGAGAATTAATCAGCATAAGCCGGGTTTTATCGGTAATTGCCTCCCGAACCCGGTCCGGATCGGGCTTGAAATCACTGCCGCTGGTGTCCACTATGTTGGGACGGCCGCCAAAATAACGGATCTGCTGGGGATAAGATACCCAGTAAGGTGCAAACAGCAGCGCCTCCTCCCCGGGGTCCAGCAGCGTCCCCATCAGGTTATAAAGCACATGCTTGGCCCCGCAGCCGATCGAAATCTGGTCGGTCGTATACTGCAGCCCCTGGTCCCGTTTTAATTTGTTAATTACCGCTTTCTTCAAATCGGAATGACCGGAAGCAGCAGTATATCCGGTAAAATTATCGTCGATCGCCTGGCGACCGGCTTCTTTAACCGGCTCGGGAGTCGGAAAATCAGGCTCGCCGGCGCCAAATCCTACCACGTCCACACCCTCCGCCAGCAGCTCAGCCCCCCGGGCTGAAATAGATAATGTCGCCGAGGGCTGAATGGATTGTGAGCGGGCGGAAAGTTGCATTTTCATTCCTCCAGGTAAAATTCTTGTTCTAAAATTTAAAAACATTCACATTCCGGGGGACAGAAAATTTAGGTTATAATGCTCTTAAAGTCAAGGATTGCAGGGTTAAAAAGGGAGAAAAAAAGAAATCAGAAGGGTTTGTTACTCGGTGGTTCGAAAAATCTGGGTTTTAATTTTTTTCTTCAGTTCAGGCGGTGCCTTGTCCCGCTTGATCTTTTTGACAATAACCGCCTTGAACCGGCTTTCAATAATTAATACTTTTTTGCAGCGGGCACAATTTTCAACATGATTCTCAATGTTATTGTTTTTCCCGTCGCCCAGCTCTCCATCCAGATACCTCTGGTAGAGCTCAATTATTTCCTCACAGTCCATGGTCCATCACACTGCCCGCGTATGTTCTATCCATCTTTATTCTCTTCTCCTGTTTTAATTACACCTTTCTCTTCAGCATAATCAACGAGCTTTTTCTTCAAAATATTCCGGGCCCGGTGCAACCGGGACATAACCGTCCCCAGGGGACAATCAAGTATCTCCGCTATTTCCTTGTAAGAAAAATTTTCCAGGTCGGCTAGAATAAGCGTGGATTTAAACTCTTCCGGCAGTTCCTCTATCGCTTCCACGATTCTTTTCGGTAATATATTGTCAAAAAATTCACTCTCGGGATCACCGATTTCCGACGTCCACTCGCCTTCAACCATAAAATTGTAAACTTCGTCCGTATCCTCGTAATGAACCTTGTCCGGTTTTTTCTTGTATTTTTTGTAGCGGGTGTTGTAAAGGTTGCGCAGGATCGTAAAAAGCCAGGCCTTGCAGTTGCTCCCCGGCGTATACTGGTGAAAAAACCGGTAAGCCCGCATATAGGTGTCCTGGACCAGGTCCTCGGCATCCTCCTGCGAATAACTGATACTCCGGGCATAGTTATAAAGAGCGTTTAGATGGGGCAGAGCTTCTTCCCGGAAGATCCGGTCCTTTTCCTCCTTGCTCATCTCCTCTTCTTTTTGTTCGTTATCGGTCATCATCTAAAATTCACCCGGACATCTGTTGAGTTTTTTTACCGCTCTGTGCCGGTTTGGCTGCCTCTCCTACTTTTCCGGCCGCTGTTTGTCAAGATCATATTTATCTATTTTATTATAAATTGTGGAACGATTTAACCCCAGCACCCTGGTTGCGGCTGATATGTTCCACTCTTTGTCCTCAAGAACCCGCAAAATATGCTCCTTCTCAACAGCCTCCAGCGGTTTGTCAGTATAATCTACAGATTTTTCATCTTTCCCTTTCGGCCCCAGGCTGCTTGGTAAATCACCGGGATTAATTTTTTCATCATCGGCCACGGCCAGAGCATGGCGGATACAATTTTCCAGCTCACGAACATTTCCCGGCCAGTTAAAAGACTCCAGGGTTTTTAAAGTTTCTTCCTCTATAACCTCTACATCGGGGTTGATCTCCGGCGCATACCGCCGCAAAAAATAACTGGCCAGGGCCGGAATATCTTCTTTTCGTTTCCGCAACGGCGGAAGCTCGATTTTCATCACGTTTAAACGATAATACAAATCCTCGCGAAATTCACCCGCTTCCATAGCCTCCTCCAGTTTGATGTTGGTTGCAGCCAGCACCCGGGTATCAACACTGCGGGCCTGATTCGCCCCCAGTGGAGTAAATTCCTTGTGCTGGAGAAATCTGAGCAATTTTACCTGCATCTCCGGGGGGAGATTACCAATTTCATCTAAAAATAAAGTCCCGCCGTCAGCCAGCTCAAGCTTCCCGGTTTTCGACTCGTAGGCCCCGGTAAAAGCTCCTTTTTTATGACCGAAAAGCTCGCTCTCCATTATATTTTCCGGCAGGGTTCCACAATCCACCACCACAAAATTGCCGGTTGAACGGTCACTCTCCCGGTGAATCCGCCGGGCCACCAGTTCCTTCCCGGTCCCGGTCTCTCCCGTAACCAATACGGGCACCTCAGTATTAGCAATTGAATTTAGACGATCATATACCTTCTGCATAGCCGGCGAATCCCCCACTATTTTCTCTTCCCCCTGCCGGCTGTCAATCTGTGACTGCAGGGCCTGGTTGCGAGCCCTCAACTCCCGGTGTTCAAGCGCCCGTTCTATTTCCGCTTCCACGGTTTCCGGTGAAAACGGCTTCGGCAGGTAATTAAACGCTCCCTGTTTCATCGCTTCAACAGCGTTCTCAATCGAACCGTGGGCTGTTATCACTATTGTCTCGGTCAGGGGATAGTTTTCCTGGGTCCATTTCAGCAGTTCCATCCCCGATATTCCTCCCATCTTCAGGTCTGTTACCATTACCCGGATCGATTCCCTCTCCAGGATATCCTGGGCCTCTTCCCCGGAAGAAACTGCGTAAACTTCATACTCCTCGTTCTCTTTCAGCGTATCCTCAAGCGATTCCCTGATCAAATCTTCGTCGTCTACAACCAGTATTTTATTTTTCATCCGGTTTTTCACCTCCTTGTATGTCCACCGGTGATAAAGGTAAAATTATAGAAAATATACTGCCTTCTCCCGGCGTGGATTCTACCTCTATCTTTCCGGAATGAACCTCAACTAAATTCTTTGAAATCGCAAGTCCCAACCCGGTTCCTTCCTCCTTTGTGCTAAAAAATCTGTTAAAAGCTTCTTCCTGTTCTTCTTCTGTTATCCCTTCTCCGTAATCTTTTATTGAAATCACGATCTCTCCCGGCCGGTTCTCACCCCCGATTTCAATCCGGCCCCCGGCGGCCTGGGCCTCAATTGCATTCTGAATTAAATTTACAATTACATTGCGCAGCTGTTCTACATCTCCTTTTATCTGCTTGAGAAAAGGAAGATTATTTTCAACCTCTATCTCGTTCTCCTTCAGCTGCTGGCGGCAGTGTTTTATAACTTCATTAACAAGCTGGTTGGGATTGATTTTCTCAAAACTCGGCTTCCCGGCCCGGGTAAAATTAAGCAGACCATCCGTTATCCGCTGAATAGCTCGCAGCGCTTCGGAAATCTTTTCAACAGGTTTCTCCAGCTCGGGGTTTTCGGCCCGACGCTTGAGCAAACCCAGATACATCTCCATACCCCCGAGCGGATTGCGCAGCTCATGAACAACTGATGAAGCCATCTCCCCCAGCATTTCCAGCGTCTCATTGATCTGCAGCCGCCGCTGGAGTTTTTCCCGCCGCGTCCGGTCCCTTAATAACAAAATATGATGCTCCGTCCCCTTAACCAGCTGCCATTCATACTCCAGAAATCGACCGCCAGTTTCTATTAACCGGGCTGAATTAAGCCCACGCTTCTCTGAAATTTCAGCGGGTAATCTCTCCTTAACCTCCCGGTAACTGTAATCCTGCCAATCCTTCTCCGGCAAACCTAAAAGCTTCCTCGCCCGGGGGTTAACCAGGCTTACCATGGTCTCCCCACTTATTACCAGTAGCCCTTCGTCAAGACTGTGCAAAACAGCGGATAAAAATTCCCGCTGCCGCTTTAGTTCTTCTGTTGCTTTATCCACCTTCCGGCTTAACCTTTCCTGCTCCTCTTCCTCCCGGCGGCGCAATGAATTCTGTCTCAGGGAAGCGCTTAATTGCTCACCAAAACGATGCGCTATCAAGCGCTGAAAGGTCGAATGTCTGGCAAAATCTCCTGCTTTAAATACCAGGAGATAATAATCAGCTTCCAGTCCTTTTACAGGCTGGGTGACCACTCGCCCCCAGCCCAGGCCTGCAAACGGATTTCCTTCGCCCCAATACCGGGTTTTGTTTTCCTGTAAAGTCGCCGTCAATTGTTCGTCTTTGATCTTTTTTGTACTGCGGGCCGGACCAAAGATTAAACTGAATTTATCTTCTTCGGAACTGTAATTATAAAAAGCGCAGTCCGCAAACGGAAGTTCATCCGTAACCTGCTCTTCCGCCAGTTTGAATAGCTCTTCCCTGTCTTCAGTTGCCTGCAGTTTTACTCCCAGCCGCTGGATTTTCTGCAGGTAATAATTAAGCCGGTCCTGCCGGAGCACAAAATTCTCAAGCGGAATAAATACCAGGTAAAAACCAAGTAAAGATAAAAATAACAGTCCTCCTAAAAATGCCGCTTCCTCCTCCAGGTAGATAAAAAAAGTAGAATAATGGGGGAAATGAAAAAGATAACTCCAGGCAATTAATACAACCGCCAGCCCCACCCCTCCCAGCCATTTTACCAGTCGGAGTGTGGGCAAATCTCTGAACATTGATCAATCAGCCGGCCATCAGCTTTTTCTGACCTCCAAGGTATGGCCGCAGGGCGTCGGGGATAACTATCGAACCGTCCTCCTGCTGGTAATTTTCCACCAGGGCCAGCCAGCAGCGACCCACCGCCACCCCGCTTGCGTTCAGGGTATGGCAGTATTCAGCCTCCGCACCTTCCTGGCGCCGAAACTGAATCCGGGCCCGGCGGGCCTGGAAATCCTCGCAGTTACTGCAGGACGATATCTCCCGGTAGCGACCCTGGGAGGGAATCCAGACCTCCAAATCGTAGGTCTTGGCGGCAGCAAAACCGGTATCTCCCGCACACAGAACAGCCACCCGGTAAGCCAGCTCAAGTTTGTCCAGGATGCTCCGGGCATCCTCAAGCAACTCGTCGTGGGCTTCGTAAGAATTCTCCGGCCGGGTCAGTTTGATCAGCTCCACCTTGTTAAACTGGTGCTGACGCATCAATCCCCGGGTGTCCCGCCCGTGGGCCCCGGCCTCCCGCCGGAAACAGGGCGTCCAGCCCGTCTTCTTCACCGGCAACTCATCCACCGGCAAAATCTGCTCCCGGTAGAGATTTATAAGACTTACTTCGGCAGTGGGAATTAAATATAAACCGTCCTCCCCGGTCTGATACATATCATCGTCAAACTTGGGCAGTTGGCCGGTCCCTTCCATAACTTCCGGTTTTACAAGAACCGGCGTCATTACCTCTTCATAACCGTTTTCCTCGGTCTGCACATCCAGCATAAAATTTATCAGCGCCCGCTCCAGCCGGGCCCCGGCCCGGTGGTAAACACTGAACCGGCTGCCGGAAATTTTAGACGCCTCCTCCGCACTGTATAACCCTTGCTCCGCTCCTAATTCCCAGTGCGGTTTGGGATCAAAATCAAATTCCTTTTTTTCCCCGGCATGATCAATTATCCGGTTGTCAGACTCATCCTCTCCCGGGGGAACCGCTTCCGTAAGGATGTTCGGAAAACGCAAAAGAAAATCATTTAATTTATTATCCAGTTGATCCCGGCGGGTGGATAGATCCTGGATCTGCTGCTTCAATTCGCTCATCTCGGCTATAAGTTCTTCCGCCTCCTCGTTTTTCCCCTCCCCCTTGAGCTTGCCTATCCGTTCCGATTCAGAATTTCTAATTTGTCGCTTTTCTTCAACCTCTTCAATTACCTGCCTCCTCTCCCGGTCAATCTCTAACGCTTCGTCCAGCTCTTCTGTTGACTCGCCTCTTTTTTCCAGGCTCTCCCGGATTAAATCTGTCTTCTCACGCAACTGGCGGGGACTAAACATTGGCTTCAATTTCACCCCGCACTATCCCCAGCTTTTCTTCCAGCAATTCCCCGGTTTCCGCCTCCATGTTTAAACGGAGCAGAGGCTCGGTGTTGGAAGCCCGGACGTTAAACCACCAGGAATCATATTGAACTGTCACCCCGTCCAGCCAGTCAGTCTCACCGTCACTGAATTTCTCGGCAAGCTTTTCCATTGTCCCCTGCTTATCTTCAACTTCAAAATTAATCTCTCCCGAACGAGCATACCTCTTCAGGGGATCAATTAATTCCGAAAGTGTCCGCTCTGTCGTTGAAAGCAGATTTAACAGATATAGAGAAGCAATCATCCCACAGTCGGTGTAGTAGTTGTCCTTGAAATAGTAATGTCCGGATAACTCCCCACCGAAAACTCCATCAACTTCTCGCATCTTTGCTTTCATATAGGCATGACCAACCCGGTAACGGACGGGCTCGCCACCGTGCTTTTCTATCTCCTCCGCAACAACCCGGCTGGAACGAAGATCGTATACTACCGGTGAACCCGGGGCTGCTTTTAGTGCCGGTTCAACTAACAAAGCCGTAATCATATCTGAGGCAATAATCTCCCCTTTCTCGTCTACAAAAGCCACCCGGTCGGCATCCCCGTCAAAAGCCATCCCCAAATCATAATCCCCCGCTCTTACTTCCGCCTGCAGATCCTCCATGTTTTCCGACTCCAGGGGATTGGGAATATGGTTTGGGAAACTTCCGTCCAGCTCAAAATACATCTCCTTCACGTTAACAGGCAATCGCTCGTAAATCGCCGGAACTGTCAACCCCCCCATCCCGTTACCGCAATCAATAGCAACATCCAGCGGTTTTATCGTGCGGGCAAAATTTAAAATAATATCCCGGTATTTATCCAAAAACTCTTCCTCCCGGTAATCTCCCCGCTCTTCGGCTTCCGGAAGTTCATTGTTGCTTACGGCTTCTTCTATCTCATTTATCCCCGTCTCGTAAGCAACGGGTTTGGCTTCATCACGGGAAATTTTAAATCCAATATAACTGGGCGGATTATGGGAAGCGGTGACCATAACTCCAGCCTGGGCTTCAAAATATCCGATAGCATTATAATTCATCGGCGTCGAACAGAGACCAATATCAATAACCCCCTGCCCGGTCGCCCGCAAACCTTCAATAAGCGCCTCGGAAATCGGACCGGCAACCTCCCTCATGTCGTTCCCCACTACTATCTCGCCCTGCTCCATCATGTTTCCAATCGCCACTCCAATATCACGGGCCATCTTTTCATCAAGCTGATCAGGATAAATCCCCCTGATATCGTATGCTTTGAATATCCCTGCCATCACTGACACCTCCATAAAATTTTCATCCTTCATCCACTGCTAAATTTCAATCTTGATTTTACCACGTCTGCTTGCTATCAACAAATTATAACCTGCCTCCCCAAAAATGGAACTACTCCCCCCCGCCGTCAAAATAAAGATTTATCAAACTCCGTCCAAAATTAACAGGCTGCCGACGAGAATGCGACCACGGCCTTGGGGGGGCTTCCCTCCAACCCCCACTGCAAACCAAACGTCTCTCCTAACCGCCGGGGTCTGGCCGGTTTCAACAGGTTGCCGGGTTGAAGTCCCGGACGGACTTCAGGCAGCATGTCCCTCAGAGCCGGCAACGACTGCCGGCGAGAATGAGGACACGGTCCCGAGGGTTTCCTTCCCTCCAACCATACTAAAGCTAAATTAAATTTAAAGTATTTCACAAATCACTCGATACTTACTTATGAAAGCTGAGTTAAATGAGGTTGGAAATGGAATTAAAAAACAAAGCAAGGGGAATTTCGAACCA
>CAZKRS010000055.1:0-9079 GCA_964555265.1 uncultured bacterium
TGGCCGAAAAGATTCCCCTGGAGCCGGAAGGAGAGACTGCTGAAGGCCGTCCGGTGGTTGAAGAGGCGATTGAAGCCCTGATGGGGCTTGGATTCAACAAGGATGAGGCGAGCCGAGCTGTCAGGGAAACTGCCCGTTCGTCTGAATTTTCCAACGTCGAGGAGCTTATCCAGGCGACTTTTGCTCGCCTGGAAGGCTAATGCACGGAAGCTGGCCGGGAGCGATTGATGCGCTTTTGAACGCCGGAGGGCCGGTTGTCGCCGAACCGCTCGTTTACCTGGAAGAACGGGAACAGCTCAATATTTCCCTGGACGGGGGGGAGATTGATGAGCTGGATTGTCGCCGGAACCGGGGAGCGGGAGTTACCGGAACAGAAAAAGGAAATACTGAGCATTACTGTTTTACAACGCCCGGCCGGATGTGTGAAGAGTTTGGACTGGATCCCGCCGGAGAAGTCAGTTTCTCACCTGAAAATAAAGATAAGATGAAAATAGAAATATATCCTGATTTTAAACCGTCCCCTGTGAAAATAGATAAATTAAAAGAAGCCGACCGGTCGGCGAGAGCCGCCGGTGAAAAAATCGAACAGGTAAAAATTAACTACCGGGAACGGCTCAGCCGGGTGATTATCTTTAGAGCAAATAAGAAACCTGTTCGTGAAGAAAGAGTTTACCTGAGCTTCCGGGTAACAACGACTGCTGTCGCAAACGGTCGCCGGGAGAGAGGGTTTGCCAGTGCGGCCGGATATTGCGGTGAGGAGCTTTTTGAAAATAATTCTCCGGTCGAACTTGCCGAAAAAGCAGCCGCCCGGGCTCTTGTCGCCCTGGAGGCCCGGCCGGTTAAACCCGGAACCAAAACCGTGGTTATTGCTCCGGGGTTTGGAGGGACAATATTTCACGAAGCCTGCGGCCATGGTTTTGAAGCCGATCATATCTATGAGGATGCTTCAGTATACCGTGGTAAAACTGGCCGGAAGGTCGCTTCAGAACTGGTTAATTTTGTTGATGATGCTTCGCTGGATAATCTGAATGGCTCTTATGTTATCGATGACGAGGGAGAGAAAGGGCGGCGAAATGTTCTGATAAACGAGGGAATAATGGAGGGTTACCTGGCCGATAACAAATACGGTCAGCTGCTGGGATGCGGTTCAACGGGAAGCGGTCGCCGGCAGTCGTTCAGGGAACCTGTGCTGCCCCGGATGTCCAACACTTACATAGAAGCCGGAGACGCTGATCCTGAAGCTATTATCGGCTCAACCGAAGATGGGATTTATGCCGCTCATATTGGTGGTGGCCAGGTGGACCCGGCCAGCGGGGATTTTATTTTTTCGGCTGATGAAGCCTACCGGATTGAAAACGGTAAGATAACTACCCCGGTTCGAGATGCCGCTTTGGTTGGTAACGGACCGGAAGTACTCAAACGGGTGGATGCCGTGGGAAATGACCTGGAATTTGCGCCCGGAAGCTGCGGAAAAGGCCAGTGGGTCCCCGTGAGTGTTGGCCAGCCGACCCTGCGGGTTCAAGATCTGCGTATCGGGGGAGATTCTGATGCCTGATTTTAAAAGAATAGCTGAAGATTGTGCAAGTCAAGTGGAGGGCGAAAACGAATTTTTTGGTCAGGAAATTGTTTCTCGCCGGGTGGAATGGAATAAAGACCATCAGAAGCTGAAACATATCCGGAGAGATTGCGGGGGAGCACTTCGGGTTTATTCCGGTGGTCGGATGGGGTTTGCCGGGGCGGGTGAGGATTGGTTATCCGCCGGATATCTGGCCGACCGGGCCCAAAAAAGCCGCCGGTTCATGGGCGAGGAGCCGGCCCGGGGATTTTGTTCGCTGGTAGCAGCCGGTAAAAAAAATAGGTATAAAGATCCGGCAATAGCTAATAATTTCTCCGCCCGGCGGGATAAAATTCATAAAAGGATCAGTGATTTTTTAGATCGGAACAATGATATTCAGTCCCTGCAGGTAACCTATACAGAGAAATCAAGCAGCAGCGAAATATATCGCGCCGGCGAGTTTAAATCCGGTGAAGAACGAACGAAGTTCAGTTTTTCCGCCTGGGCGGTTGTCGGCGCCGGCGAATCGGTTCAGACCGGATTCAGTCAGCGAAGTTTTCCCGGCCATGAGATTGATTTCGGGGCTGTTCTGAACGAAGCAACTTCCAGGGCCCGCCGGCTGCTCGGCGCTGAGCCTCCTGAAAAAAATTTTGACCGGCTTATTCTAACAAAAGAAGCGGCGTCAACCCTGGTAGGGTTTATCGGCCAGATGCTGAACGGTGAGTCAATTGTCCGGGGGCGAAGCCCCCTTCAACCGGATAGACTGGGAGAAAAAATCGGGGCGGACAATGTGACACTGGTAGACAATCCCCGGCGAAAAAATGGGGCCGTGAGCAGGTTTTACGACGATGAGGGAGGAAAAATCGAGAAACTGGAACTTTTTAAAGAAGGAATTTACAGGAATTTTTTTACCAATCATTTTGCCGCTAAAAAATCCGGCCAGGAAAATAACCACCGTAGTTTCCGAACATATCGAACCCGGCCTTCGGTGGGCCGCACAAATTTTTCTATGGTTCCCGGGAATAATGATTTTAATAAACTCTGCCGAAAATTAGGTGATGGGCCGGTGGTTACTTCCCTGCAGCCCGGTTCGGGTTTCAATACTGTTTCCGGTAATTTTTCCGTGGGAGCGAAAGGTTACCTGGTTGACGGTGGAAATTTTGAGAGCCCTTTTTGCTCGGCCACCCTGAGCGGGGAACTTAAACGTCTGCTCAATAATATAATTTCCCGGGGAGATAAACTTCCTCTCGGCCGGGCAACGGCGGCCCCGGCTCTGCTGGTTGAAAATATAACTCTCGGTGGAAGCTGAGCTATCAGAACGGTTTTGAGCAGAGACTAATTAAAATAAAAAAATAATGTTAAAATAAGATGAAATTAAAAAATATTGTGTAAAAATGTTTGTTATTCCTGTTTTTCAAAGCAAGAGATGAGTCCCCTCTAAAAATTCTTCCCCCTTCGGGTACCCTCGGGGTGCGGAAGATTTAGATGGGGGTGAAAACGGGGTTATGAAACCTTCTGGAAGCTGAAATTTCCCCAGAAAGGCTTTTTAGAGTGCGCTCAAGAGATATTTTTAAAATCTAAAACAGTTGCGGGTGAACATAGTTGAATATTGAAGATACGGGCGAGGAGTTTATACGGGAATCTGATGTGGAGATTGATCCGCTGGCCAGGGAGCCGGTGGACAGCCAGGAGAAGGATTTTGAGGAGACGCTGCGCCCCAAAACCCTGGATGAGTTTATCGGTCAAAAAAAGGAAACCGAGAACCTGGAGATATTTATTGAGGCCGCCCGGCAGCGGGGAGAAGCCCTGGACCATGTTTTACTGCATGGCCCCCCGGGGCTGGGCAAGACAACTCTTGCGCATATAATTGCCAATGAACTGGAAGTCCCCGTCAAATCCACTTCCGGGCCCACCCTGGAGAGACCGGGGGATTTGGCCGCTATCCTGACCAATATTAAACCTCGCAGTGTTCTTTTTATAGATGAAATTCACCGGGTGCCCCAGATTGTCGAGGAATTTCTGTATCCGGCGATGGAGGACAAAAAAATAGATATTACTATCGGCGACGGCCCGTCAGCCCGGGCGGTGAGCCTGGAACTGGAGGATTTTACCCTGGTGGGGGCAACTACGAGAGCGGGACTGCTTACCGATCCTCTTCGCTCCCGGTTTGGCGTCCAGAACCGGCTTCGTTTCTACAACCGGGAGCAGATGGAGGAGATTATTAAACGTTCGGCCCGGATTCTGGAGATTGAAATTGACGAGGAAGGGTCTGAAGAGATAGCCCGCCGTTCCCGGGGGACACCCCGGATAGCCAACAGGTTGCTGAGGAGGGTGCGGGATTTTGCCCAGGTAAAAGGCGATGGAGTAATAGATACAGAAATTGCCAACCACGCCCTGGAAAGACTGGAGGTTGACCGGAGAGGACTGTGCCGGATGGACCGGGTAATCCTGGAAAAAATACTCCGGCATTTTGATGGGGGACCGGTGGGTATTGACACCCTGGCCACAGCCGTAAGTGAAGAGGCGGGGACAATCGAAGAACTGCACGAACCTTATTTGATTCAATCAGGTTTTCTGAAACGTACCCCCCGGGGCCGGGTGGCCACCCGGAGGGCTTATGAACATATAGGTGTCGAGCTGACAGAAGGTGACCCCGATCTTTTCAGTGAAAATTAAAAATTTCAAGCTCACCATACTAACCGGTGTCTTATTATTTTTTCTCTAAGCCGTGGCGGCAACTGCCGGCACCTACGTCTGGCCTCTTGACGCCCCCACCCATATCACCGGAACGTTTGGAGAATACCGGGACAACCATCTGCACAACGGGATAGATTTTTCAGCCCTGGGCCAGCGGGGTCGACCGGTGAAAGCTGTTGCTTCCGGGCAAGTTGATGAAATTTTTTACAAGCCGGAAACTTACGGGCTGACGGTAATTATCAGGCATAACGACGGGCGGAGAAGCTGGTATGCTCATTTGGATGCGGTGGCCGGTTCGATCAAAAATGAACTGACAGAAATAATTCGTCCCGGCGTATCCATATCACCGGTAACGGAAATAAAAATAGAGAAGGGAGAAACAATCGGAAGCACGGGAGATACCGGGCGAGGGCCCGTGCATCTACATTTTACGCTTGAGGACAGCAAAGGTAATTTTATTAATCCCGTTGGATATTTTAATCCTCCCCTGCCATTTAATCCCCAGCCCCGGCTGGGAAAAGTATATCTATATCCCCTGGATGGAAACAGCTGGGTAAATGGCAAGGCCAGGCCGGTTAATGTTGAAGACAACGAAGTTATACTCTGGGGAAACCTGGGAATCGAAATTGAAACCTGGAATTTTCACCCGGGAACAACTAACAGGACCCTGCCCCGGAAAATTGTTCTTGAAGTTGACGGGGAACCGGTAAACCGGCTGGTTTTTGATACGCTGCCGGTTTCTACCTATGAAAAGCCGGTTACCACGGTTTATAACCGGGAATTATCCAATCTTTCCCCCACCCGTTATTTCCTGGATCTAACCCCCCGGGGCGACAATCCTGCCGGAGGTATTAAATTTGATAAACGGGGTGATAGTGGGAATTTAAGGTTTTTGATTTATCCGGATAAAGATAATGAACCATTAATCGAAGAGATTACCTACCGGGTCAAAGAACCGTACACATCCGGTGATTTGCCGGGCGGGGAAAGATTTCGAAAGAAGATGCAGGGGGATAAAACGGACTGGAGTCGGCAGGATTATTCAACCTTTTTACCTGGCGAAGCAGGAGATACGGCCTTTAAATTTGATTACCGGTGGCAGGGCGGCCGGCTGAAGTTTGAGCTGGAGCTTGAGATCCCCCGGCCGGGCTGGCCGCTGGTGAAGATATTGAAAGAAGATGAGGTAATCCATTCCCTTGAACCGGTCCAGGTTGAGCCGGGCCGATTTTTGGGCTGGTGGTCGCCGGGGATTGAAAAGGAGGGTTGGCATATCCTGGAGGTTATCCTGGATGAAGACCCGGTGGAAAAAGACAGGGTATTTCTGCAGTCATTTCGAACCGGACTCGCACAGGTGGCGGTTGATTCTACCGGGCGTTATTCCATATTTACTTCCGGTGAAGGGTTGAAATATGAAGGTCCTATTAATTTTAAAACGGTTAAAAACTACCCCTCACCTCGGGCAGGACTGGAGGTTGTAGAACCCCCCCGGCTTTTGACTCCCCGCCGGGTTCAATCGATAGTTCCAATGATAATCGAAACTACAATGAACAGGGAGATTACTTCTCCTGATAATATTATGTTTTATTCCTGGAACCCGACGGCTGAAAAATGGGAAATAATACCGGAACAGAGCCGGCTTACCGCCCGCCACCGCAGTGCGGAAATCTATAGTTTTAAAAAAGTAGCTCTTCTACGTGATACCCGTTTTCCCAGGATTGCGGGGGCGAATGTTGGACCCCGGGGCAAACTTCATATTAAATTTAGAGATAATCAGTCGGGAATAACTGCTGAAGGTGTTAAAATAGAAACAAAGACCGGGGAAACTGTAAATTTTTTCTGGGATCCGCATGATAAAAAAGCAATGATTACGCCCGGCCAGTTTTCAGAATTACCGGGGGGAAGTAAGTTTCGGGTTGAAGTAACAAATCGTGCCGGTCTGAAAACGACCGGGGAGGTGAGCGTTCCCTGAACCGATGAAAACCAAGGAAATAATTTATTCCCTGTGGACAGCGGTAGCTTTCATTGCCGGGATCTGGCTCATAAACGGCCTGTTTTTTCCCTGGAATTTGATCGGACTGCTGGGGGGAATATTAGCGGGCCTGGTTGTGGGCCTGTTATTCCTGGTATTGAGACCACTTCCGGTGGAAATACGCTGGGCCCGGTGGCTGCTGCTTTTAGTGGTAGGTTTAAGTTTAGTGGCCCCTTTTGCCTGGCTGGGAGATTATTATCCCGGACTGATGGCAATATCTGCCGGTTTTTTGATTGCCGGGGTGGGTTATGAAATTTTGCACGAGAGTTTAAAAAGTTATGGAACCGGCCGGTTGACCAGGCGCGTTTTAATTGTGGGCGGGGGAGAAGCCGGTCGGATGCTGCTTCGGGAAATCCAGGGTAATCCTGCCCTTGATCGGGAAGTTGCCGGGTTTTTGGATGATGATCCTAACAAGCGCCGTGTCAAGCATTTACCAGTCCTGGGGGAAACCACCGCGGTAGCGGAGATCTGCCGGGAATATAACATCGATGAAGTAATCATCGCCATGCCTTCGGTGGATGGAGCTATAATCAGACAAATTACCCGCCAGGCGGCCCGGATGAACGCTCACCTGCGTATAGTTCCGGGAATACGAGAAATAATCGAGGGGGATGTCTACTGGAATCAGATCCGGGAGGTAAAATCAGAGGACCTGCTGGGCCGGGAAACTGTGAAAGTTAATGAGGAAAAAATACGTGGTTTTTTGCGGCAGAAGACCGTTCTTGTTACCGGAGCGGCCGGTTCAATCGGAAGCTGCCTGGTCGAGGAAATTTTAAAACATCCGATCAGCCGGCTGGTGGGGGTTGATATCAATGAGTCGGCTCTCTATGAGCTGGAGGCGGAGCAGGCATCCGCTGGTGAGCAAAACAATTTTGAGACCGTCCTTATGGATATTCGGGATACACAGCTGGTCAAAAACCTGGTTGCTGATTACCAGCCGGATTTAATTCTTCATGCGGCGGCCCTGAAACATGTCCCGGTTCTCGAAAAGTTTCCGATGGAAGGAATAAAAACAAATATTTACGGCACTGAAAATCTACTGGAGGCGGCCGGCGAACAAGAAGTTGAAGACTGCGTTGTAATTTCCACCGATAAAGCTGTTCTTCCCGAGAGCGTTATGGGGATGACCAAGCGGGTGGGGGAGTATTTGATAAGAGCTTACCAGGATAATTATGAAACCTGTTATTCGGCGGTCCGGTTCGGCAACGTCCTGGGAAGCCGGGGGAGCGTTGTCCCGCTGTTTAAACGGCAGATTGAGAAGGGCGGCCCGGTAACCGTTACTGACGCCGAGGTGGTCAGATATTTCATGACCCCCGGCGAAGCGGTAAAACTTGTCCTCTCAGCGGCTTCTTTTCGTCAACCCGGTTCTGTTCATGTTCTTGACCTTGGCGATCCCATCCGTATTCTTGATCTTGCCCGGCAGCTGATTTCACTTTCCGGTTTTGCCCCTGACGTTGACATACCGATCGTATTTACCGGTCTGCGGGAGGGGGAGAAGATGGAGGAACAGCTGTTTTTTCCGGGGGAAAAAAAAGAAGATTCTCCCCATTCTGACATTCAGAAAGTCAGGGCTCCTCGTCTTGATACGGAACGAAAAAAATTGCTCGAAGAACTGAAAAACCAGCTCCCATCCGAGAAAAAAAAGGCCCGAAAAAAACTGAAAGAACTTGTCAAGTAAAACCGTGAGTTAACTCATAACCGGATTAACCGGGGGAGATTGTGTATACCCTAAAACGTTTGTGGGCCGGGTTTTTAGATCTTATTCTTCCCGTGCGGTGTTTGTTCTGTCACAAGATCGTGGAGACATACCGCTGGGTCTTACCTATCTGCCAGGAGGATTATAATAAACTCCCCCGGATTGAAGGTCCTGTATGCCAAATATGCGGCCTGCCGCTGGGCCGGGAACTGTTTTATTTAAGTTATGATATCACAAAGGACCCGGCGCCCGCCTGCGGAACCTGCCGGCGTCGATTTAATTTTATTGAGTTTACACTGGCACCGTTTGCTTACAGAGGGCGGATGCAAAAAATTATACATTCCTGGAAATTCGGGGTAAATAAAAACTGGGGCGACTTCCTGGGAGAGTTGCTTGCCGGAAATTTACCGGGGAGCTTGCCGGAAGAAAACTGGGACTACCTGGTTCCCATTCCTTTAACCGTCGTCCGGAGAGAACAGCGGGGTTTTAACCAGGCCCGCCAGCTTGCAAATAAATTGAGTAAAAAATATAATCTGCCTGTAAAAATGGCGCTGCGAAAAGAACAACAGACTACCGCCCAATCTTTACTGCAACGAAAACAGCGGTTGGAAAACCCGGTCAATTCTTTTGGACTTTGTTTCGAACAGCAAATAAAAAACAAAAACCTGATAGTAGTGGATGACATCTATACAACCGGGGCGACAGTTAGAGAAGCGTGCCGGACATTGCTTGAAGCCGGGGCCCGAAAAACGGCAGTGATAGTCCTGGCCCGTTCCCTGCCCGTTGAAGCGGGGTATGGTCAGACAAACCCCGAGGAGAACTGGCTGCCGGTATAATTCTTAAACAGCCGGGGATAGTATTGAATTAGCGCCCTGGAAAGCATATAATTCTTCCTCAGGACAGCATTGATAGTTGTTTGTGGAGGGGTAAAAAGGCCGCTTGTCTTGAGCATGATTGTGATACCTTAATTGAGCGCTTCTGAATCCTCAGAATGGGCCAGAAAATTATGTTATCTTCGCTTTAGTCCTCAGAAACATTCGATTTAAACCGGGAATTGTGGTGGAAAACTGATTACGAAAGTTAGGGGTTGAGAAATTTTTAT
>CAZKRS010000056.1:0-5609 GCA_964555265.1 uncultured bacterium
TCATTCCCGGCAGGAATTTTATCTTCCCGGGGCCGGGGCCGGTAGTCGGCAACTGCTGCGGCGCTTATGTAACCGCTCCGGGAGTTTAATTTTTCTTCTGTGACCTCAAGTAAATTCCGGGCGGAATCAATCTTTGTTTTTTTATAAAACCCGGGGGGATAAAAACTCCGCTCTGCCCCGGTAACAAGGGTGACATCAGCCCCGAGAAGCGCCCCGACCCGGGCAATAGCCTCTCCCATTCTGCCACTGGATTTATTAGTTATATATCTTATTTTATCCCAGCGTTCCCGGGTGGGACCGGCGCTTACAATCCACCGGGTTTGCGCCAGCGGCGAGGGCCACAGTTTTTCAACCACCGCCTCGGCAATCAGCTCCGGGTCAGCAAGCCTGCCCGGGCCACTTTCCCCGCAGGCAAGCGGGCCTTCGGCCGGGGGAATAATCTGCTCGGAATACTGAAGTGCAATTTCCTGGCATCTTTCAGACTTCCACATCCTGCTGTTCATCGCCGGCGCATAGAGGACCGGACCTTCAAAAGCGTTAACAACCGTATTAAAAGAATCTGCGGCATCGGGATTATCCAGCTGGAGCAGCCGATTGAGAGTAGCGGGAGCAACAAGTAAAATATCGGCTTTGCGGGCGGCATCAAGGTGAACCATTCCCCCGGGCTCTCCCCCAGTCCAGATACTGCTGATAACCGGCAAATCCGTTAAAGCGCCTGCAGTTTCCGGGGGACAAAAACGGGCTCCGTTTTCAGTTAATAGAACCTGGACCCGTCCGCCCCGGCAGCGCAGAGATTTAACAATCCGGTCGACTTTGCAGGCTGCGATACTGCCGGTAACTCCCAGTAAAATACGAACATCGCCGAGCGGCCGGGTTGCATTCAGGACCAGTCCCATCAGAGAGTTGGCTTTCCCTGTTTTATCCGCTGCAAACGACATTTTTCTGCCCGGCGAATCGATTCTACCTCTTTTACCGCCTCTTCTACCTCGTCGTTAATCACCAGGTAATCATAATTTTCAAGGGCTTCAAGTTCATCCCGAGCATTTTTGAGTCTTTTTTTAATCTGCTGCTCGGTTTCCGTGCCCCGGGCCCGGAGACGCCGTTCCAGTTCTTTCATGCTGGGAGGAGCTATAAATATCATAACCGCCTCCGAGTACAGCCGGCGGATCTGCTGGCCGCCCTGGACATCTATATCCAGCATCACATCATTATCCTGTTCTATCTCATCCAGAACAGCCTGCCGGGAAGTCCCGTAGTAACCACCGTGGACATTGGCCCATTCAAGAAACGCATTGTTTTCGATCATCTCTTTAAAAACATTTTCCTCAACAAAATGGTAATCAACTCCATCGGTCTCATCGCTGCGGGGGGGACGGGTGGTGGTGGAAACCGAAAAAACAATATTAGGGTTGCGGTCCCGAAGTTTTCGACAGATAGTAGACTTACCGGCACCGGATGGAGCAGAAAAAATCATCAGCAGCGGTGGTTTACTTATCGTCTCCAGCTCCGGTTGATCCAGTTCAAGCGAATAATTCATTCTACGTTCTTCACCTGCTCCCGGCATTTTTCAAGTTCGCTTTTTATGTCGACCGCCATCTGACTGATCAGGGCATCGTTTGCTTTAGCCCCCACGGTATTGATTTCCCGCTGAAGTTCCTGCATTAAAAACTCCAGGCTCTTGCCTACCGGCCCCGATTTTTCAAGATAATTTTCAAACTGGTTCAGATGGCTGTTAATCCGGGCAATTTCCTCGCTAATATCACATTTTTCGGCATAAATTTTAAGCTCGTCTTCCATCCGTTTCTGCAGGTCTTCTTCCGGCATCTGGAGGATAGATTCAACCGAAGCAAGCAGACTTTCCCGGTAATTTTTCAGGGCTTCGGGAACACGTTCCTCAATTTTTGTGACCAGCTGCTCAATATTGTTTTTACGCAAAAGCAGATCTTCTTTTAACTGTTCCCCTTCCTGTTCTTTCATACTAATCAGCTCGGCCAGAGCCTTATCGACCGCCTCCAGGAAAAGTTCTTCCGCCTCTTCATACTCCAGGCGGCGGGATTTTAACTCAAAAACGCCGGGAAAATTAATCAATTCACCAATACCTATTTCCTTTTCAACAACGGGATATTCCTCGCCCAGTTCGGCCATAATTTCAAGATATTTTTCCAGCAGTTCCCGGTTAAGTTCGGGGACTTTTTTTTCTTCCTCGAGAACATTGCTCTGGACCTTGACATCTACAACGCCCCGTTCAATTTCACTTTTTAAAATCCCGACAACCTTACGTTCCAGCACAGGATGATTTTTTAGTTTAACATTAATATCAGAATGACTCCTGTTAACGGACGAAAGTTCCACCTGGACATAGGAACCATTATTTTCGACACAAGCCTCACCAAAACCGGTCATACTGCGCATAATAATCCCTCTTTTTTTGAAGTGAAACAAATTGAAATTAAGTACTTAAGGATAGCGAAAATTTAGCAAAACTGCAAAACTTAAGCCGGAGAAGATTCAAAATAGCCGGTTAGATTCTCAACTAAATCGGTCAACCGCCGGGGCTGATAGGGTTTAAGAATATAATCGGCCAGCCCCGCCCGGATAAACGGTTCGAGCTGGTTTTCCTCCCAGCGCCGGTTTATGATCCCGAGGATATAATCTTTTTGGTCCTCAAGCCAATTAAGCTGGTCTTTATTGCCGGCTTCAAGTTCCATGAATACAAAAATAAAACTCTCCCGGGAGGTGATTTCAACCAGCTCCTCAAAATCGCTCAACTCATAAACATGACGGCTGGTAGCCGAATTTATTATATCAACCAGCAAACTGCGCTGGGTCGGATTTTTCTGCTGAACCAGTATGGACCTGTTCATTTGCTTCCCATCCGTGAGCGGTTCATCCGGACCAGGACCTCAACTTCGCCCTTTTTCAGACCGGTCCGGCGAACAATTTCTTCCAGTTCATGTCCCTCTTCCGCCAGTGACAGGACCTTCTCCCGGTCGGAACGATATTTTGGCTGAACAGCCGATTTTTCCTGGCAGGAACGCAAAGACTTCTGCATCCCTTCCCCCCGGTCGATCAGTCGATTCAATTTATTGGCTTTCAGGTCAGCCAGCTCAACCACTCGCCGCAGCTCTTCGGTCCGATCATCAAGCAACTCAATATTTGTCGAGGAAACTGAATTAAACTCGGAAAGAAGACTGCTGATTCTGCTGGAAAGATTTTCAGTTGAAATTTCCCGCTGGCGCCGGAACCGCCAGTAAAAATAGCAACTGATTAACAGGGATACCATAGAAATAATAAGAGCAATATAAACCACGTTGTATCCTCCACAAGTTTTTATGATGTAAGAAAATATAATCCTGGAAAGACAGTATTTAAATTATCCCCAACCTGAAAACCTCAGGTGGTCAGATCGAGATAACTTCCCACTTCCGAAGACTCCGGTCCGGAAGCGGTCACGGTATTTTCTTCCTCCTCCTCTTCTTCCTCCTCGCCGGCATAACTCTGGTAGCCCTGGGCCGAACCTTCCGGCTCTTCGCCGACCTTCTTATTATCCGCAGCCTCGTCAGCCTCATCAGCAGTGTTTTCATCAAGCTGGCGCTGTTCTATCTCTTCACGAGCTTTATCGGACCGTGCTTTTTCAGGCGCTTCTTTTTCAGAAGCAACCTCATCCGCTACCCGGCCCGCTTGCTGAATTGCCACCTGCAGATCAAGCGGTGAAAAAGGCATATCCTGTCACCCTCCCTGGTGAATCAGCATATATAAGTCCTCTCACTTATATTATAACGCATCCATGCACACTTCTTCAAATTTTGATAATTTTCCCCGCAGGTTTGCGGTGGCTTTGCTGTGGATCTGGGAGACCCGGGATTCGGTTACTTCCAGCACTTCCCCTATCTCACGCAGGGTTAAATCTTCATAATAATATAAGGTTATGACAATACGTTCTTTCTCCGGCAAATTTTCAATAGCTTCCGCCAGGATCTGCTTAACTTCTTCCTCATCAATAACATTATCCGGTTCGTAGGCGGGGTCACCTTCCACTATTTCCTGGACGGCAACCTCGTCTTCGTCATTATCAACCGACCACATCTCATCCAGGGACAGCAGGCTTGTTCCGCTGATTTCCGTGAGCAAATCTTTGTATTCCGACAGACTTATCCCCATGTGCGCGGCCACTTCTTCGTCGGAAGGGGCCCGGCCGAGCCGGTTTTCAAGCAGATTAATGGCGTTCTGAACCCGGCGAGCCTTGCGGCGGATAGACCGGGGTATCCAATCACGAGCTCGAAGTTCATCAAGAACTGAACCCCTGATCCGGGGGATCGCATAAGTTTTGAATTTAATCCCCCGGTTATGATCAAATTTTTCTATGGCGTCAATCAAACCCAGGGTCCCATAGCCAATAAGATCGTCGAATTCAACATTTGGAGGCATTTTTTTAACTATTTTACCGACAACATGTTTAACCAGGGGCGCATACTGGACAATCAGATCATCCCTGGCCTGCATATCGCCTTCTTCTTTAAATCTTTTCCAGTATTCAGCTTCGTTTTCGAGCTTTTGAACCACTGTTAATTACTCCCGGTATACAGATGATAAACTCAGGTGTTCATTCAAATGGCTTCCTTTATCATATATTATAACTCCCGGTGAACCAAATATATTTTAACTTCAGCCGGTATATTCTTCAAAATTATCCTCAAACCCCGGTCAGTTACTCCTCATCTATAGTTTCAGAAATTAGATCAGCTATTTCGGACGCTTCCTCCGTATCCAGTGAATCTTCCTTTTTTTCCGTCGTTTCCGGCGAAGATTTTTCCTGTTTTTTTTCTTCCGGGCTGACCGGAGTTTCTTCATCGGGGGAAACAGCCTTAGCGGCCATTTCAGGGCCTTCTTCTGGTTCTTCTTCTATTTCGTCCGGCGTTATTTTTTCATTGGTGTAATCAAAACTTCCGGTACCGGAACTCCTGTTTCCGGACGAAGCAGGGCCCCGGGCCCGGGAAATAATCTCAAAAGCCTTCATGGCAATATATAAAGCGGCGGCTATTCCCACGCCGGTTAATAAGCTGCGCTTTAACGGTTCTCTCCACAAGAACCGGCCGGACTGGATCAAAGGAATAAAGGTATTAACAACCGCTACCACTACCATGGCAATTAATCCAAAAAACAGTGCTTTGCTGAACATAAAGCTCAACCACTTTCTATAACCAACAGTTAATTAATGGCCCACCGGTGCCCCGTCAATTTTCTTTTACAACCTCAAAATTATAAAGCCCTTTAAAAAGAGCAATTTCCCGGGAAGCCGGAGGAGATACTTCAAATATTTTAGAATCTATTTCCCTGCATTCAACCCCCCTTTCTTCAGCCATGTTTTCCAGGACCTGCCGGCGCTGGTTTTCAAAAGGTTCATTATCAGCCATTTTCAGCTCCAGCCGCCGAGTTTTGCCGGTTCCCTCCCGGAAAAAGCGGCGCAAAGGGGCCAGGGGATCGGATTCACCTTTTTCAATCTTCTTTTCAAGATTTATCAGTAGATGTGAAAGTTCTTCCAGACCGTCGACCGCACACCGGCGGCGAAGTTCAACCACCCGGTCAACAGGAGGTGTTTTACTGTCTCT
>CAZKRS010000056.1:5619-9038 GCA_964555265.1 uncultured bacterium
ATCCAGGTCAGAAGTTGATCTCTAATTTCTCTATTCAATTTAACCACTCCAAAACATGATTAAAAAATCCTTTGATTCCCCGGGGTTCTTGCAGTTTCGCATTACCCAGGAGGCGTTTTCCCATATGTTCAATACAGCGACTGGCCCGGGTGTCGGGATAAGCAAGGTAAAACGGTTGCCGGGAGCGAACTGCCCGGGCAACCTTATCATCCTCGACCATGAACCCCAGGACTTCGAGAGGTAAATTCAAAAAATCACTCCCAATTCTTTTCATTTTATCAGCAACTTTTTTAGCTTCCATAATCGAACGGGCCCGGTTCACAACCAGGTTTATATTATCAGCGCTTTCCCGACGCATAGACGATTTGATAATCGCATAAGCATCTGTTATGGCGGTGGGTTCGGGGGTTGTGACCAGCAGGGTTCGATCAGCGGCACAAACAAACTGAAGCACGTTCTCCGAAAGGCCGGCTGCCGTATCAACAATTAAAATATCAACCAGCCGGTCAAGCTGTTCCAGTTTCTGTAAAAAACGACGGCACTGGATCGGGCTGAGATTGGCAAGATCCTCCTCGCCGGAGGCGCCGGCTATTATCTTAATCCCTCCCGGACCGGTTTCCATGATCTCCTCCATCTGTTTTTCTTCCTCAAAAACATGCAGAAGATTATTAGGAGGTTGAACGTCGGTTATCACATTTACGTTGGCCAGCCCGAGGTCCATATCTACCACCGCAACCTGCCGGCCCAGCCGGGTAAGTGCTATCGCCAGGTTGACAGCAACATTACTTTTACCAACTCCTCCCTTACCGCTGGTTACAGTAATCACCTCCGCCCGTTTGCCGGGATTATAATCACCGGTCAGATTTTCTTCCTCCTCCCGAGGGTTGTTTTTCATTATTTCCCGTAATTTTTGAGCCTGGTCCGCCATTAACCGTCAACCTCCGCAATCAGCCGGGAGATCCGGTCCGGCTCGGCCATTTCAAGATCATCGGGAACTCCCTGGCCATCCGTTAAATAAGCAATTGGCAGTTCGGTTTCCCTGAGCAAATTATATAAAACTCCATGCCGGCGGGTCTCATCAAGCTTGGTTACAACCAGTCTTTCAAATTCCACCGGATCAAAACCCTCAAGAATACTGCGCACGTCTTCCGGCCGGGAGGTTGCACTTAACACAAGATGGGGGATAACCCGGTAGTCAGTTTTTTTAAGTGTATTTAGGTGGCCGACCCTTTCCCGGTTAAACTGGCTCCGCCCGGCAGTGTCAATAAATATCATATCCACCTGCTGATTTTTCATCTTCTCAACCGCGTCGGTAAAATCACCGTTTTCTTCGCTGACATCTACCAGGGGAACCTGGAGAATGTCTGCATAACTGGCCAGTTGTTCCACCGCCATGAGCCGGTAATGATCCATGGTGATAAAACCAACCGACTCCTGCTCCATGCTGAAAAAATATGCCGCCAGCTTGGCCAGGGTGGTTGTTTTCCCCACCCCTGTCGGGCCCACGAAAGGAATCAGCACCGGTTCATTATCAACGGTGTTAAGGGGCGGATATTTAACAAAATCCTCTTTCACAACCTTTTTTAGTTCATCCATTAAAAATTCAAGATTATCTATATTATCGGGCGAAGTTTTCTTCCTGATTCTGCTGATAATGTCCCGTATATACTCTTCGCGAACTTTGTTTTTTTTCAGCCGTTCATACAAATCATTCAGCCGGCCGGGAAAAGAGAGGGCAGGATCTTCCGAGCGATTTTCCCCAAGTTTTTCAGAAAGTTCATCCACTTTTTCGGAAAGCAGGTCTGTGTTTTCAATTACCCGGGCCAGTTTCTTTCGGGTTTCTTTACTTTCTTTACTCGGTGCCGGTGATTTTTGTTCTTTTCCGGCGATATAATCCCCGGGGGAGTTGTTTTTAGAATTATTTGGAACATCCGGCTTATTTATACTCCGGGGGCGAGGCCGGGAATACGTATTCTGATTATTATTTTTCCCTTTCTGATCAATAAGCCGGGCGGCATGCGCGCGGGGAGAAAAATCGGGGGCGGCCGGTTCATTTAATTCCCAGGTTTTTCGATTTTTTTGACCGGTTTTATTTTTAGTGGGTTTCTTATTTTTTAAACTGCTGGTTGTTCCCGGCAGTTTGGCATCCACTTCAACCAGGGTCTCCTGGAAAAACCCGAGAAAACCTCCCTGTTGAACTTCACGTTTTTCTTCAATTATAGCCTCGCTACCCAGGTCCATTTTTACCTTGAGAAGAGCTTCATTCATGTTCGGAGCTCGATATGTAGATTTTTTAGCCATTTCCAATCACCTTCGTTAACTTTAAGTTATAGAAATTGAATTTTAAATTCTCATAATTCATTGGTTTTCTCCCGTTGGTTCAGCTTTCATAGGTACCCCGAGCTGCCGGAGAACCTCCAGGTCCGCTTCATCGGAAACCTCTTCATAAGACATAACCGTAATCTGCTGGACGTGGTTAGCAATAAATTCATAAATAGAGCGGCGAAGCATCGCCGAGACAAGCAAAACCGGCTGCAGCCCCTCTTCCTGGAGTTCTTCCCATACAGAGTTGAACTCTTCAAGTAACCTCTGTGATTCTTCCGGCGAGAGGGCCAGGCCCTGTTCGCTTTCACCGGCCCGCTGCTGCAGGAACTGTTCAAACTTGGGCTGGAGAGTTATCACCTGCAGCGTATCGTCCTCACCCATGTTAGCCCGGGTGATCTCCCGCCCGAGAGCCATCCGGCAGTATTCGGTTAACAGATCAACGTCCTGGATGTTTTCCCGGAGGTATTGATCAAGAGTTTCAACAACAGTCACAAGATTTCGGACCGATACTTTCTCCTCAAGGAGCCTTGTCAGGACTTTTTGAAGCAGGCTGGGGGAAACAGGATCCGGATATACTTCATCAACCAGGCGTGGATAATCCTGTTCGAGCTGTTCAACCATCGAATGTATCTGTTCCCGTCCCAGTATTTCATCGGCGTGATCTTTAATAATCTCGGTAAGATGGGTGGCAATAACCGAGGAGGGATCGACAACCGTATAACCGGCCTGTTCGGCTTTCTCCCGCCGGTCCTCCCCAATCCAGATCGCCGGGAAGCCAAAAGCCGGTTCAATAGTTTCCTCCCCTTCCAGCTCTTCGGTTACGTTACCCGGATTCATTGCCAAAAACTGCTCGGGATAAACCGTTCCTTCCGCCACTTCGGCATTCCTTATCTTTATAACGTAGGCATTGGGGTCAAGCTGCATATTGTCCCGGATCCGGATTGGCGGAACAATCAGGCCCAAATCCAGGGCCATCCGCCGGCGAATAACAGAAATTCGCTCCAGCAGATCACCGCCCTGGTCGGGATCAATAAGAGGTATTAAAGCATACCCCGCCTCCAGTTCCATCGGATCCACCCGGAGAATCGGACGCA
>CAZKRS010000057.1:0-8935 GCA_964555265.1 uncultured bacterium
TATCCAGAGATTCAATCGGATAAAGCGGGGCATACCGCCAGACGTCCCGGCGGTCGTCGTTGCGCAGTTTCTCGACGTTTAACTCCGATTTTATAGCGGAATAATCGTAGACGGCATCCAGGTTACCACTGCATTTTTCGCAGAGATAATCATCATAACCGGGCGGATGTTCAGCTCCGCATTCCAGACAGACAAAACCGATGTGATGATTGGTCATTGATTAACCCTTAACTATCTGGGTTCCGGCGTCCCCGTCAAGAGCGGCCGGCATATTGGCGGGAGAAGTAATAATAGCCCGATCGCCGCCACTTTCGAGGAATTCAACTGCGGCTTCTACCTTGGGTTTCATACTGCCGGGAGCAAAATGCCCGTCCTCAATGTACTGTTTAGCCTCGGAAATCGTTATGCTGTCCAGTTCTTTTTCATCCGGCTCACCGAAATTAAGACAGACCTTATCAACATCGGTAGAAATCATAAACAGATCGGAATCGATATTGGAAGCCAGCAGGCAGGACGCGCGGTCCTTATCGATCACGGCCGGAATACCGGCGAGAATTCCATCGTCACGGCGATAAACCGGGATTCCGCCGCCACCGACGGCGATAACGCTCTGGCCGGCATCAATAAGAGTTTCAATCGATTTTTGTTCCACAATTCTTTTGGGCATCGGGGAAGGGACAACTCTTCTCCAGCCCCGGCCCGAATCTTCCACCACGTCCCAGCCGTCTTCTTTTTCATGTTGGTGGGCTTCTTCTTCTTCCATGAACGGACCGATGGGTTTGGCGGGGTTATCGAAAGCCGGGTCGCTTTTATCGACTTCAACCCGTGTAACAACGGTGACCGCTTCTTTATCGATACCCCTTCTATCAAATTCATTTCTCAGAATCTGCTGGAAGTTATAACCGATAGCGCCCTGGGTATCTGCCACGCAGGAATCAAGAGGAACTCCGTGCAATCCGGCCTGTTCCTTGGCGAGTTCGGCTCTCAGGAGTATAAAACCAACCTGGGGGCCGTTCCCGTGGCTGATAACAACGTCCCAGCCTTTTTCGATCATATCGGCGACATGACGCATAGTTTTTACTGCGGCCGAATACTGGTGGGGAACACTTTCTTCGCCTTCTTCACCCATTAATGAATTTCCACCTACTGCGACTACTGCTACTGGCATAATACTTCATCCTCCTTAAAATTATTCACATGATATTGCGCAAAAGCTTCTTAATTTTCATCAAATTTTATTAGTTTTTCATTACGGGTACATAAAATAAGTTCGATGATATTAAAAGTTCAAAAAAAGCAGAAATTGACAGGTAACTGTTCATCCGGCAGTCAAAAAATTAATCCCTGCGCCGCCGGGTTTGTCCCGGCGGCGACAGGGGTTAGCCATCCTTTTCAGGGAGCCATTGAAAGGGCCATGTAAGCCTTCTGAACGTGAAGCCGGTTTTCAGCAATGTCCAGGATTATCGAGCGATCCCCGGAAGCCACCTCGTCGGTAACCTCGTGGGTTCTATCGACCGGCATCGGATGGGAGAACAGACCGTCATTGGTCATCTGCATCTTCTCCTCGTCACAGATCCAGTCTTTGTGTTGCATGGCCTTTTCAATCTCTTCTTCCTTGTGGAACTCACCGTTCCGGTAAGCGTCAGTGCTCATCCAGTTACGGGAGTAAACAACATCGGCATCGTCGTAAGCTTCCACCGGGTCATTGGTGACAGCAAACTCCGAACCGCTTTCTTTGCAGTTTTCTTTTGTCCATTCAAGGACTTCCTCGTCCAGCTCATAACCTTCCGGATGGGCAACGCGAACGTTCATGCCCATACGGGAAGAGATCAGCATACTCTCCTGGACTGAGCAGTGGGACCGGGCAAGTGCGCCGTGTCCCCACTGGTGGACGATTGTTTTTCCTTCCAGGTCAGCGCCGAGATGTTTGCGGTAACCCATGATATCAGCGAGACCCTGGCAGGGGTGAAAACGGTCGTGGGCGAAACTGACCAGGGGTTTGTCCAGGTATTTGTCGTATTCCCTGAGAACCTCGTCTCCCCGGCCGTAATAGTCAATTTTGTCCTCGAGCATTCGAATACCAACACCGGCACCGTAACGATTCATAACACCGGCGACGTCTTCGATTGTTTCTCCGCCCTGTTCTTCCGGATCTTCATCGAGAGCTTCCAGGCGCATACTTCCCGGTTCGATGTACAAACCGTGGCCTCCAAGCTCTGTAGCGGCAATCTCAAAAGACTGGCGGGTTCGAACCGAAGGGTTGTAGAAGAACATAAGGAAGCTGCGATCTTTAAGAACATTGGTGAACCTGTCACCAAACCTGTCCTTCTGCATCTCCTCGGCAAGTTCTATGATCTCCAGGATTTCAGCTTCAGAAATTTCCTGGGTGGTAATTAACGACTTGCCCTTGAGAGAGGTGTTATCAAGATCCATGTTTACATCACCGTTCCCATGACTGCTTTTTGAGCGTGCAGCCGGTTTTCAGCCTGATCAAAGATAACTGACTGCGGACCGTCCATCACTTCGTTGGAAACCTCGAAGCCCCGGTCGGCGGGCAGACAGTGCATGTAAAGAGCGTTGTCTTTAGCAATGTTCAGTTTTTCCTCATCACATTTCCAGTCCTTGTTAGCTTCAAAAAGCTTCTTCATCCCGGAGTCGTCGCCCTGGGCGACATTTTCAAATTCAGTTTTTGAACCCCAGCATTTCGGATAGACAACATCAGCGTCTTCAAATGCTTCATCCATGTCGTAAGAAACTTCAAAGCTTCCGCCGGATCTTGCGGCGTAATCTTCACAGGCATCAGTAATTTCCTCGTCCAGCTCAAATCCTTCGGGCTGAGCCTGGACTACGTCCATGCCCATTTTGGTGGCGGCAATAATAGCCGATTGAGGAACACTGAGGGGTTTTTCATAAGAAGGTGAATAAGCCCAGGACATGACGAATTTTTTGTTTCTAAGGTTGCCAAGTTTTTCTTTCATAGTCATAACGTCAGTAAGAGCCTGGCAGGGGTGATACTTATCACATTCCATGTTAAGAATGGGAATATCAGTCCAGCGGGCAAACTCTTCCATGTAGCTGCTTGCTTTTCCGTATATCCAGCCGGTCGGCGGACCATACATCCGGATCGCAATGGCGTCGCCGTAGCGTTCGAGCACCCGGGCCACGTCAGAAACCCGTTCTGTCGAGTAAGCTTCTTCTTCTCCTTCAACAGCCGGCGTGTAAATCTTATCAGCGGACAGGAAGTGTGCGTGACCGCCAAGCTGCGTCATTCCCGACTCAAACGAGTTGCGGGTCCTCAACGACTGGTTATAAAAAATCATATAAAGAGATTTATCTTCAAGCAGATGCGAATGTTTTTCCTCGAGAGCGAACCGTCGTTTCAAATCAAGACCGACGTCAATAAAAGTCCTGATTTCCTCCTCGGAAAAATCGCGCAGGGTGATAAAATCTCGACCACGTAAACTCTTTGTTTGCATAAAACAAAGCCTCCTTAAAATTATTTTGGTAAAATCACTCAAAGGTTTATTGATTCTTCGTAGTTAAAAAAACAGAGCGGCAGGTATCCAGACTTATAAATTGAAGGGTCACCTGCAATTCTACCGAGGTAACAAAATATAAGTTTATGTTCTTAATGTCAAGCTAAAATACCCTATAAAATACAAAAAAAATAATAAAACACCGTATTTGTTAAGTTATGCCTGAAAAAGTTGAATAATTAAAATTTCTTACCCGTTGAAATTCTATAATTGTGATATTTATTTTCAAAATTATTCAGCCCCCGCTCAACCCCATCAAAATGATGCCCATTAAATTTCCGGGGTATAATCCGGCATAAAAAATTATAACAGCCCCGATAAAACAACCGGGATAAAAGAAAGGATGGAGAAAAACTTCATCAGCCTTCTTTTCGTTCTTGATTGAATAAAGATAAATAATTGTTCGGCTATAATACCGGATTGAAATTAAAATTCCGGTAAAAACCGCAAACAGCAAAAAATAGTTATTATCGGCCAGAATAGACTGAAAGAGGTAAAATCTAGCCATGAATCCTCCGGTGGGGATAAAACCGGCCAGCGAAAACAATGCAACTGCTCCACAGCCGCCGACCAGCAGATGCCTGCGGGCAAAACCGGCTAAGTTTTCAAAATTTTTATTTTCATATTCTGAAGTTTGTTTGAATATTATCCCATAGGCAACGCAGTTCATAACCACCAATAAAAATATGTAAAATATCACTGCACTGTGCCCTTCCGGCTGGAGAGTGGTTAAACCTGCCAGCAGATAGCCTCCATGGGCAATACTGCTGTAAACAAGCATTTTACGGGGGTCTTTCTGAACGGAAGCAAGTAAATTTGCCCCAATAATGGTCAGGGCGGCCAAAATGATTAACATGAAATTCCAGGTCTCAAATTCCGGTATAACTTGAATTAATCTAATCAGGACAAAAAATGAAAATAACCGGGGGATAATTGAATTATAATAGGCTGCAGGAGTTATCGCTTCTGTTTCTTCGTAAAATTGGACTTTATGAAATGGTATTATACCTCCCCGGTAAAAAAGAGCAATTATCAAAAAAAGCAGCCCGGCCTGACCGGTGGTTGTGGCCTGAGAAATTTGTTCCGCAATAAGATTGAGTTTTAGGGAACCGGTTTCTAAAAACAGCAGGCTTAACCCGCCAAGGAATAAAATTGTTGTCACCGAATCATGTAGAAAAATTTTAGGGAAATTTATTTTCTTCCCCGGGGAACTTAAGAAATAACAGGATAAAGATACAAGTTCCAATCCCACGAAAATTACCAGCAGATGAAAGCTGGCGGTGGCTGCAATTAATCCAACAGTTCCGCAAAGCAGAAGAATGGAGAAACCGGCGCACTTATCTTCGAGATTTTTTTCGCCAAATGATAACCCGGCAGTAAAAATTACGGTCAACAGACCGGCTCCCGCGGCCAGGCGGGCCAGAAAATCGGTGTTTATCCCCGCCGGATCTAATCCCGGCAGGTAATGAAAGTTTGCTATCAAAGCTAAAAATGCTCCCAAAGAGGAAAGAATTAAATTTTGTTCGTCTTTGATATTTAATAGTCTCTGGAGTAAAATCAAAACAATAGTGATGCCCAGGATCACAGCCGGTAATATATTAATGATCATCCAGGCGAACCTCCCGAAGTGTTTCAACCGGTGTATAAATTTCTTCTTCCAGATTTTCCAGGATCCCCTCAGGGGCCAGACCGCCATAAACTAAAAACCCAATCAAAATTGAAATCATAATTATACCGGGGACAGACAGCCGGGTTTTAGATAATTTTTCATATTCATCAGAAAATAAGAATATTTTAATCATCCGGATAAAGAATAAAATAGTAATAATCATTCCCCCGCCTGCAAATATAAAAACCCCCGGGTGAAATTGATATAAACCGGTAAAAAGGAAAAGATTCGCAATAAAACCGGCAAATGGTGGCAACCCTAAACAGGCTATCGCCAATAGAAGGAAAAATATTTCTCCGATTGATGTTTTTATAATTGTTATATTCAGGTGTTTTTTATTTATATTTTCGGTTTCAGAATTAATAAACAGGGAAACGACCGGTAAAGTTAAACCGTAAACAAAAAAATTAAGGAACCCGGCGATCACGGTCAACCGCTGCCCGATTATTATTCCCAGCAGAGAAAAATGAAGCTGACTGAGCATGGCGTAGGCAAGCAATTTTCCGGGTTTGACCTGGATCCAGGCTAAAAATCCGGTATAGATAATTCCGGCAATGCTCGCCAGACTGAGTAGATAGCGCCAAAAAAGAAGATATGAAGGAAACAGGGGCAACCAGAAGCGAATCAAACCAAAAATTGCAGCACCGGGCAACAGAACACCAAACAGAACTACCCGGCAGTATTGTTTTCTGGTAACTAAATCAACAAACCAGCCATGGGCCGGAATTACTGGCAGGCTAAGAGCAAGACCCAAGAATAATCCCCAGAATATTAATCCCGGATTGGCAAAAGAACTTTTTATGCGGAGCAGTAAATCCACCGGTGGAACTCCCCTGCTCCACCCGGTATCTGCCAGGGCAAATCCAAGCAGACAGAAAAAAAACAGGATGTTTCCGGCCATAGTCATCAAAATAAATTTATAATTGAAATAGTTGCTATCAACATTTTTATAATTCACTATTTTCAGAAAACAGAACAGCAAAAGCAATGACCAGAAGAAATAAAAAGTTAAAGGATTCTGACTGAAAAATAGCCCGGCGGCCAGGCCGTTGATAAATAAAATTTGCCAGGCCGAATTTTTATTACGGGCGGCCAGAATAAATCTACTGGCCAGGGTTAACAGAACGGTTAGACCGGCCAGGAGAATTGAAAGACTGCTGGCAGCCAGGTGAAAATTTAATTTTCCCGCTGTTAAAAAATTGGTGGTTTCAAACTCCAGCCATCTATTTGCGCTGACCAGATCATTCCAGAATAGGAATAATAAGGCGAGTGAAAAAATTGCAGCTGCAAAAACAACAATTTCCCGAGCTTCTCGTTGTTTTTCCTGTAAAACAAATAAAAATCAACGCACTGAGAAAAAAAACAAGTACATTTAATAAAACCAGCATAATCGTATCATACCCCGAACCGCCTCAAATGAGGGCTAAATTCTTTTATTTTTTTTCATATTAATCATCAGCTTGAAATCCAAAAAACTATTATCAACAAGACTATAATAAAAATGCCAACCTTTTTTAAATTAAATGCATCCTGTTGTTCATTTTCTACCAGGTTGAAAAATTCGCCGCAAATTTCAACAGAAGCTCCAAGAAGCGCCGGGAGACCATTGAAAATTATTTTTTCAACCAGCTCCTCCATAAGTTCTACTATTTTTTGTCCCTGTTTTACAAACAGACCGTGGGAAAAATCGACTGTCTTTTTCGGGAGTCTGTAGAGAATATCCGCCAGGGTTCCCAAACTATTTTCTGATTTAATTTCGAAAACGCCGGTTTTATAGACCAGGAAAGCTAAAATAATACCGGCCAGCAGCACACCGCCAATAAGAGCCCGGGGCAGAAGACGATAAATTCCGGTGGTTATAAAACCGGTTTTGCCTGCGAAATTATAATAAGCAATTGTGTTAATCACCAGCACAGTCAGAGCCCCGGTGAGGATAAAAAATAGAAGCGAAGAACCAATAAAGGTTGATCTTGTATTTTTAGGAGCAAACGAGAATAAATTTAAATAAATGCGGAAGATATAAAAACCGGTTAGAAATACAGTCAGCAGAAGAATAGAAAAAATAATCCAACTTACCGGTTGCCGTTCGAAAAATTGAAGTGCAAGATGGAGGCGGGCCGGGGAGATTCCCGGTAGGCCCGGAAAGGGCAGGCCACTTATCCCAAGACCGCCGAAGAGGATAAATATCCCGGCTCCGGAAAAAACATGTATTTTCCGGCCGGAGAATATGTTAATTTTGTCTATTTTTTCAAGTTTGCTGGCTGCGATACCGCCCAGCAGGAGAAAATTAGCGCTTGAAACTAAAATAAGATGGGAAATACTGGCAGTTTCGTTTCCCAGTCCGACTATCAACCAGCCGGCCTGGCTGATAGTTGAAAAGATTATTATTTCCAGGTAATTTTTCCGGCTGGCGGCCAGCAGCGCAGAAGTTAGAGCGGTAATTGCTCCCCATAATTGAATAAACGGTTTTAATTCCGGGATGCTCTGCCATAAAAAATCCAGCTGGTTAAGAGCATAGACAACTGCCGGCAGCTGCAGAACACAGATAACAGTTAGAATAAACATGGGCAATGAAACCAGTTTTAACGTCCAGAACTGAAAAGGAAACTGACCGCTCTTGAATATGAGCCCGGTAAAGAGAAGCAGCCCGGCAAGCCGGGCCGGGCCACCGGGATTTATTTTTAAATCAACCAGTTGACTTTGAAAAGTTACGGAAAAAATTACGACCGCCGCCATCCCCAGAAACAGATCACCGGTCAGGTTAAATTGCAAAGGGAGCCGGCCAGCCCATAATTTTTTCCCCTGCTGCCGGAAAAACCCCCCGGGCAAAAAAACAAACACTCCCAGGCCGATCCAGCCGGCCAGTAGCAGGAAAATATCTCCGGCACATATAAAAAGAAAAATTGAAAAAGAAAAAAAATCAAGAGTGAAAAGAATTCTTTCAAAACTGTTTTTTCTTTGTAAAAAATTAAGTAAAAAAAGATGTAAAAGAAAAACAAGGACGGTAACCATTGCCAGCATATATGCCGTTGGATGGTCAAGTAAGAGTTCAAAATTTATTTCAAGTCCCCCCCAGTTCAACCACTGACCGGGTAAAATCCTGACCGGAAGGTCGGCCTTGAAAAATAAAGTCCAGGCAAAAATTGAACCGAACAAGGAACTGCCCGTGGAAAAAATTCCGGAAAACTTCCGGGAAAAATTATTCCGGCCGATAAAATTCAACAGAGCCGTACATAATGGCAGAAGAAGGATAGCCGTCAGACAAAGACCGATCGAACCGGTCATGGTTTGTCTACTCCACTTGATTTTAACGCGAACAGTCCGGCCAGCAGCCGGCTTAAAGCTACAATAAAAATCACAAGACTATAAAAACGGGCTGCATCTATTCCCTGGAAGTAACCGCCGGTTACGAGCAACAAAACGATTGAACAGAAGATCAAAAACAGGAACATAAGTTTTATTTTTAAACCGGGGTGAATTATAAAACCGGTTGCTCCGGCAGCAAAGGAAACAATGAAAATCAGCAAAAACCAGGTATACATTTCAGTTTTCCTCTCTTTCTGACAACAAGGTCATCCCCAGGTAAAGAACTACAAAAATTAATCCCAGCAGAGGGGGGATTATAATATATTCTTCAAAAAATAATTGAGCGATAAAATTAATATAATCCCCGCCAATTAGATCGATAGCAAATTCCCCCGGTAACCCCACGGGAGCCGGATGCCCAAGG
>CAZKRS010000058.1:0-8896 GCA_964555265.1 uncultured bacterium
GTGAGGTCTTGACTGTCATTCCCGTGGAAACGGGAATCCAGCGGCTTTGAATTTAATAGGTCTAAGGTCAACGTCAAAGCCACTGGATTGTCCGGTCAAGCCGGACAATGACGCCCGTAAGCCGCTAAGCCTCGGAGGTTTAGTTTTTAAGTTTTCGTATTGCGAGCATAATTGCCAAAAGCACCTCCCCGACTTCAATAGGACGCCGCCCGGGTAATTGAAGACACTATTTTCAAGGAAAATCTTCCCCAAAAATCAGGTGGCAATCTCTGAGATGTCACGAGATCGGGATTTTGAAAAATATTAAATATTTAGTGAAGGCCGTTTAGGGGGTCATAGAAAGGATATGGCTGAACCCTTGAGGGGCCGTGCCCCTCAAGCTCCCCGGAGATCGCAAGAAAGCAGTCGGAAAGTTGTAAAGTTAGAAAGTTTAAAAGTTGAAGCTTTTAGCTTTCGGCTTTCAGCTTTTAACTGTAGTCATGGGAGCTGCAGGGATCGAACCTGCCACCTCGTCGCTTCCTGCTCCTCAAGGGGGAACCATGTTCCCCCTCGACGTTCGCCCGGGGCTCACTGCTCCCCCACGCCGCCTCCTGCGGCTAACCCCTTGAGGGGCCGGCCCCTCAAACTCCCCGGAGCTCGCAGGCGCTGTACTTTAAGTTTTTGCTTTCAGCTTTCGGCTTTCAGCTTTTAACTGTAGTCATGGGAGCTGCAGGGATCGAACCTGCGACCTCCACCGTGTGAAGGTGGCGCTCTTCCACTGAGCTAAGCTCCCGGAAATTAGTGTAAAAGTATGAAAGATCCAAGTGTGAAAGTAAATACTTAACTGTAACTTCAAAATCAACATGGATTCCCGGGTCAAGCCCGGGAATGACGTCATGGGTAACTATAGTCAACATGGATTGCCGAATCTGGTTCGGCAATGACGTCAAGGACAACTATAATCAGCCTGGATCTCCGGGGCTTGTTCGGCAATGACGTCTAAAACTTTCTGACGCGGAAGTTAGATTTTGAGCTAAGCTCCCGAAGATTTTACAGTTCCGAACGGATCTCCTGGACGGCGGTGGCAATTACTTCAAGTTTACCCACCGCTTCATCAACCGTGCGGGTTTTCAGACCACAATCGGGACTGACCCACATCTTCTCCACAGGAATAACATCAAGAGCTCTTTTAATTCGCTCGTGAACAACGGCCGGTTTTTCAACCCGGTGGTCGTGAACATCCACGGCCCCGAAGGAAAGATCCTTGGTGAATTCATCCTCTCTAAACAGATCCAGTAAATAAAAATCACTGTTGGAAAATTCCAGGTCAAAATTATGGACCGGAATATCCAGCATCTGGGGGTAAATTTTATCAAATTCACCGTAACAGATATGAGTCAGGAAATAGGCGTCAAGTCCCTCGACAACCTGCTGCATTACTTCCTTAACCAGTTCCATTTCATCGGTGCGGACCGAACAGGCCGGTTCATCAATCTGGATGATATTGCAGCCGGCGTCAATCAGCGCTTTTACTTCGCTGCGAATTGCTTCAGCAAAGGCCCGGGCCGTCTCAGCGCGGGAGGAATAATACTCGTTAAAGGTCCAGTCCATCATCGTATAGGGACCGGTTAAAATACCTTTTACCGGTTTATTGGTCAAACTACGGGTAAATTCCCACCAGTCAACGGTAATTGGCTCCTCCCAGACAATTTCATCGACAACAATAGGTTTGCGATAATAACGGTTACCGTAGGAACGAACCAGCCCGCCAATCTCAAACCCCCGCAGGTTTTCCGCAAAATATGTCGCCATATCTCCCCGGTATTGTTCGCCGTCAACCAGTACGTCGTAACCAAGATTTTCCTGCTGTTCAATCCAGAACCGGGTCGTCTCTTTTGCTTTCTCGTCAAGATCGGCCTGGGAAATTTCACCTTCCCGCCGGCGCCGGCGTGCTTCTTTCAACTCCGGAGGCTTTGGAAAACTTCCCACGTGAGTAAGGGGAAGTGACGGTAAATTATACCCATATTCATTTATTTCCTGTTTTTCCATCAAAGATCAGCTCCTTCGTTCAGGCTATCTCGAACCGCTGCCAGTCTGTCCAGTTTTAATCTCGCCCGGTCCCGCGGCAGGTAATCAAGACTGCAGGAAAAACTGACCGGGTGAGAACCCTCCGGCAGACGGTCCGTAACCGATAAAATTTTATTTTTAAGTTCATCCGCTTCTGCAAGTTTTGTATTCCGTCCGTCCAACATTCCAAAACCAATCCGTTTGTCACTGCCTTCATTTTTAATTTTATCCAGCAGAGATTCGCTGTAGGTGAAATCAAACAGCAGAACATCCGCTTCCGTTTCCTGGAATTGGTCGTAAAGTTCAGCCGCATCTCCAAAATAGGTTGCCAGTCGAATTTCAGGAATATCCGCAGCGGCAGACAACTCATCAAGCAGGGGCAAAACCCAGCCTGCATCTTCAGGCGACTGCAGAAGGGACGGCTCCTCAATCTGCAGGTATTCCAGACCCGCATCGGCCAGGGCCCTGATTTCCTGTTTCAGGACTTTACAGTAATCCTCGGCAAGTTGCCGCTCACTGCTGTATGAACTCTCTTCAAAGGTTGAATATCGACTGAGAGTAAGCGGTCCTGTCAATATTTTTTTAACCGGTTTTGAACTGACCTCGGAGGCAAATTCAAATTCGCTGACCAGCAGGGGCTGCTCCCAGTCAAGCGCCCCGGTCACTTCCGCCTCCCGAACAAGGTAGTTTGTATCAAAATATCTGACCAGTCCTCCCACGTCGGCTCCGGCCATCTTACCGGCCAGGTGCGAAATATGATCATACCACCTGATCATCCCGTCAGTCACAACATCTAATCCTGCTTCCACCTGCTCTTCAATAACATCTTCCACGTAAGAATCAATTATTTCCTCCAGCTCATCTTCAGTAATATCACCGTGATCATAATCATGGTGGGCCCGGCGCAGACGCAGTTCGGAATCTGTCTCGCCAACCCGGGGATACATACTGTGGTTTTCTGCTAAAAATTCCATCCTCAAATTACCTCCAGCTATAATTTATGTTTTTTCAGGTCCATTCTCAAAAGACAAGATTTTATCTTCTAATCGCTCTTTCGTCTACATTGTTCATTATTCCTCGCTGTATTTCTCAACCTCAAACCTTTTTAAATCCACACCGGCTTCCCCGGAGGCAATCCCCGCCTTGCGCCGGGCAATTTCCAGCTGCTGCTCCACCGTGTCAACACCTTCCAGGTCCGGGAGCAACAGCCCCCGCCTTTGACCTTTTTCAACTATCACACCGTATCTGTCCGGATCAAGCTCATCGGGGCCCGTAATCTTTTCAGGCTCGGACAAAAAAGAAACCGTATAAACAAGATCATCAAGCTCCGCCGGACCAACCGGTTTAAACCGCGGGTCCCGGAAAGCTGAGCCAATGGCGTTATAAATTATCTCCCGGGCAATATTCTCTCTCGTTGGTTGAAATGTCCCCGTGCAACCCCGCAGATCCCCCCTCTTTTCAATAGTGACAAACACACCCGACTCCTCCTCGGTAAGCTTACCGGGCAAATCAGAAGGCGGTGAAATTACTTCTTCTTTTCGACAATAAGTTTCAACAGCTGACCGGGCAAGACTCAGTGCCGCTTTGCCAGTATCTTCCATTTTTAACCCTCCTGTTTAATTTTCAAGAAATTCAGATAAAATTTTACCTTCAACGGTCGTTTTTGTTAACTTTATTCAACTCTGCCTGAACCTGGAATTAAAATGACTGAACTATACGAACACAACCATCCATTGACAATAGTGGGAGCGGGGGGAGCCGGACTGCGGTCAGCACTGGCCGCCCGCGGAGAAGGTCAAAAAAATATCGCCGTAATATCTAAAGTTAAACCGACTCGCAGCCCCACCACCTGTGCCCAGGGGGGGATCGCCGCCGTTCGGACCGAAAGCGGTTCCGACTCTGTCTCCAACCATATTTCTGACACCCTCCGGGCGGGCCGGGGGCTGGCCGATGAAGATGCAGTTGAATTTATCTGTGAAAACGGGCCGGAACAGATCCGAAAACTGGAAAATTTTGGTGTCCCTTTCTCCCGGAATAGCGAAAATAAAATAGCCCGGCGGCAATTTCCCGGCCATACTTCCAATAAAAACCCCGCCCGCAGGCTCTGCTATTTCCATGACCGGACCGGTCACGTGCTTATGCAGACACTTCACGACCAGTGCCGGAGCGACAATAATATTAGTTTCTACAACGAATTTTTTGTCCTCCAGCTGATAGTTGAAGATAATAAAATCTGCGGGCTACTGGCCTATAATATAGCCGACGGTTCACTACATAAATTTAACTCCCGGGCCGTCCTGCTGGCAACCGGGGGCTGCGGAGAACTGTTTTCGGTCACCTCCAACAGCAAATCTTCAACCGCTGACGGTTTCGCACTCGCCCTCGAGGCGGGGCTTTCTGTCCAGGATTTAGAATTTATGCAGTTTCATCCCACCGGGGTCCGCCAGCTGGGGTTTTTAATTACCGAAGCCGCCCGGAGCCACGGCGGCCAGCTGAAAAATAATAACAACAAGCGGTTCATGAAAAATTACGCCCCGGAAAAACTGGAACTTGCTCCCCGGGATACTGTCACCCGGGCAATTTTTACAGAAATAAACGAGGGACGGGGAATTGACGGGAAGAATTTTGTTAATCTTGATCTGACCGGTATAAAAAGATTGCCCGAAAAATTGCCGGAAGTAGTAAATTTGAGCAAAAATTACCTGGGAATTGATCCCACCCTAAAACCGATCCCCGTCCGGCCCACCGCTCACTACATGATGGGGGGCATCCCCACGGATTTAAATGGCCGGGTAAAATATAAAAACAATATTGAAGGGCTCTATGCAGCCGGAGAATGTGCCTGTCTTTCCCTCCACGGGGCCAACAGGCTCGGTGGAAACTCCCTGCTTGAAATCAATGTAATGGGGATGAAAACGGGCCAAACAATCGGCCGGGAAACAAAAAATGAACCCATTTCATCCCCGGCAGATAAATATACCGGCAAATGGATAAGTATGATTGAAGATTTCAAAGACTCCAGCAGTAATTTTTCGGCTTCCAAAATAAAAACAGAATTACAAAAAACAATGACCGCCTGCAACGGCGTCTTACGCTCAGAGAATTCTTTAAACCGGGCAACCGAAAAAATTAAATCCCTGGCCGATAAATCCCGGCAGATAAAAATTTCCGGCAATTCCAAACGCTATAATTACGCCCTTGTTGAAATCTTCGAATTAAAAAATATGTTAAAAACAGCCCGCCTCCTCACTGCGGCGGCCCTTGAACGCCGGGAAACCAGGGGCAGCCACTGGCGGGCAGATTATCCGGAAACAGGCGGCAAAAAATGGCGCAAACACAGTTTAAGCCGCCTGGCTGGCGGCAACCCGGAAGTTACATACCGGCCCGTTACATCTATCGAACAGGAGGAGGACGAAAGTTGAACAAAGAAAAAAAAGAGATTACCGTAAAAATTAAACGACAAAAAAATAAAAACCCTGAAACTTCTTACTGGACCGCTTATGAGCTTATGGCCACCCCGGATGACCGGGTCCTTGATCTGCTGGAAAAAATTCGTCATACCCGGGATGATACCCTGGCCTTCAGGTCCAACTGCGGCCATGGGATCTGCGGCTCGGACGCCATGAATATAAACGGCAACAACCGCCTCGCCTGCCGGACACTACTTGCAGACCTCGGTTTCCCCGACCGGGTTATAATCCAGCCCCTCGGCGGATTCACGGTCAAAAAAGACCTCGTCATCAGGGAAGCAGAACTGGAAGATATCGCCGGCGAACTTGAATTGAACTTTTCGCCGGCAGACAATCGTAAAAAGAAGCCAGCTGAAGAAAATTATAATAATTTAAATGAAGCAATAAACTGTATTGAATGCGGCAGCTGCCAGTCCGCCTGCCCGGTTACCTGGGAAGAAGAAAGGTTCCCCGGGCCCCAGCTACTTACCCGGGCCGGTAGATATATTTTTGACGACCGGGATTCCAGAACTCAAAAACGTCTTCAGCAACTTGACAGCTACTGCTCGCTCTGGAACTGCCAGACAATCTATAACTGCGTCGAAGCCTGTCCCCGGGAAATAAATATAACCGCCCTGCTGAGTGAGCTGAAGAATAAAATTTTAAAGCCGGATTAAATTTTTGGATAAACCTTCAATCTCAAGCAGCTGGTAGAAGAGTGATATTTCATCGGCAAAACGGCTGGAAGTTGACTCCCCAAGCGGGGAGATTAACGGCAACTGCCGGCGCTGAACCTCCTGCAGAAACGGTTTATATTCTTCCTTCCCGATCCCAATCAGAACTATCAGATGTTTCTCCAGTGAAATCAACGACCAGAGTATAATTTCGGCTTTTGACGGGCTGGTTTTGTAAAATTTTTCATGGATTGACTTAATAAGATTAATCCAGTGGTCACGCTGGCTGAGCTCCAGCGTCAACTGTTTGTCCGCCAGCTCGTTAAGAACTTCACCGGGGGCTCCTACCAGGTCAAATAAGCCGGACGCCTGGCCCTGTTTTCCCCGGCTGAGCAGCACCAGCGAACGGTATTCCTCAAACTGACGTTGCCCTTCCAGTTGGAAATATTCCGACAGCACCTTTTTTTCATCGGCCGTAAGCGGCTGCTCGGCCAGTTTGTCTCTGTCAATTTCTATACTGCCATTCATTAAATATAAAACACCTGTAAATCCAAAAGATCAATAATCACTTAATTTTTCTAATTCGGGTTTCTTCAGTTTTGTAAGCTGTTCGCACCAGGTTTCCGGAAAATCAAAAGATGGCTGGGAGGCCTTGTCCAGGATATCCGAGGGCAGAGGTCTTATCCACTCTTCGGGCGGCATTAAGCGGCCGCTGAAAGATTCACGGGGAGCGGATTTTTCTTCTTCATAACGTTCAAGCCAGTTCATGTAACCCTCGTGGATCTGTTGCAACTGGCGGTTTTCAATTTCAAGTTCTTCGTAACGTTCTTCGATTTTATCCCAGACCAGGTTTTCACCCCGGGCCCAGGCCCAGGCCATCATTAAAATCGCTTCCCAGGTCCCCGGATTCTCCTCAAAAAAATCTTCGGGTGGGGGGTTATTATCCCACCAGCTCCCCAGCAGAGCGGCCAGATCTTTAATGGCGGCCGAATCTTCTCCCGCTATCCAGTTATGTATCCACAACGTAAACAGAACCGGCAGCAAATTTTCCCACCGGGCCAGCGGGGGAGCGTTCTCATCCCAGTGCCAGAGCCTGGACAGGTTATTATCCCCCCGGGGGAAAGGATATTCCGGTCCGCAACTCACGGCCAGAAGCAGAGAATTGAACCGTGCCAGCTCCGGGGGCGAGGGTTCCTCGGAACGGGGAAAAGCCCCCGCCACCCTTTCCTTCAGATATTCCTGGGGTTTATCCATATCAGTTGGCGTCAGCAGCCCCAGCCGGCCCAGGCCCTGGTAAAGCAAAGGTGCTTCCAGGCCGTCTTCATTCCAAATTTCACGCAGTAAACCTCCAAATGCTTCCCGGTGGGCATCCATCCGGGCCAGGCCATGAGAACTCAGGGCCAGGGCCAGCACAATTAATCGCTCCCCAAGCAGCCGGCTGATATTGGGCGCCTTTTCCCGCCAGGGAGCTGCTTCAATCGCTTCGGCTCCGGCCGCCCGGGGCTGTTTGATAAAAGAAAGTAAATTATCCATTAATTTTCGATATTCTGACTGCTGGTGGATAGCTTCTGTACTGGCGTCCAACTGCCAGTTTATCGCTTCATGTATTTTTTCGGAGGGCGGCGAAGGCGATGTTCTGTCGTCATATTCCCGGGTTATTTTTTCGTCCTCCCGGCTCCAGGGGTAGCGGTTCATTTTATCGCTTAACTGCGTCCACTGGTCGGGATCCGGCTCAAAAGTATAAATGGGGTCAAAAGGCAGGTCTAAATCTTCCGGCCCCGGTTCCTCTTTTCCGGCGGAAACACCCACTTCAAATCCTTCCGACTCATCCGGTTGAAATTGCGAAAAAGTATCTTCTTCTTCCTCAAAATTAACGTCATCTAAATCCAGCGAATCAAGGGTTAAATCCGCTATTTCGTCCTCCGTATCTCCGGGGGACTCTTTCATGTTACCAGCAGCAGATATCAACAGAATAGCAAGCAGAGCAATTATGGACAGTAATAAAATAAATGCCAGTATATCCACCCTTTGAAATCACTCCCGCTCATCAAGTTCCTGGATTCACCCGTTACTGCTTCCAGAAAAAACCCTGTGTTTTTCAATATAACAGCTGGAAACCTAAATAATATTAACATGCTTTTTTAAAAGCCGAAATTAATATCATACAAAATGTTTCAACGCTCAATCAGTGTCAACTCGGACTCGTAAGCAGATTTTGAAGCTAACGGGCATTTTTTGCACTTGCCCGAACGGCATTTCATTTTGTATAAAAATACTGCTCCCTGCTGCTGAAGAACATTCTTCCACTCGAAGTTTTTTTTACCCGCCTGGGTTATGATTTTACCTGTCCTGTGATTATCAAGCACAGGTGGATAATCTCGTAATAGCTCTTCCAGCGTCCGGCAGGAAAATGAATTCTCGTTATTTAAAGCTCTGAAATATAACCACGGAAAAATAACATTGACAACGAGCTGATTAAACCATGCACCGCCGACCGGGGCCGGTACATCCCCGTGTTTCTGATCCGAACAGGTGTAGTGGTTATTCCAGTAACTTCGTTTGGAAAATGAAAAATAACTGTTTAATTCTTCTGCGATCTGGCAGCGTATTTTTCGGGGAGTTATCCGTCTTTCAAAATCTAGCAGCCAGGTTTCCCATTTTTTACCCAGCCGGCGAGTTGCTTCACCAAATACAAGCCAGCGGCGAAGCGGATATGAATGGGGTCTG
>CAZKRS010000059.1:0-8861 GCA_964555265.1 uncultured bacterium
GGACTTCAATCCCGGCCTCCGCTTTAGCCACCAGGAGGTCGGCAAGTTTGCGGGCCGGGGATTGTTCATCTTCGGTGAAAGGATAAACTATTTTGTAAATACGAATTGATTCATCAGCTTCTTTAAAATCTGATTTAAGTTCCTCATAGAGGCTCTCGCCGGCCAGAAACTTAGTTTCCACAGAATCTCCAAGGTCGGTTAACTCCCTGTGCTGTTCACCGGCCTCAACATCCTGGCGCCATCTGTAATCAACCTCGATAAATTTTTCCGCCAGAACCTCATTGCTGCCGGCTTTTACCATATGGATTCTTATTTTATTAACTTCCTGTTCGGACGGAAAATAGAAATATCCTTCCGCTTTTCCACTGCCCGCGGGGTGAACGGGCGACGGATGAGCTCTATAACCGCCGGCACGATTATCGTTATAATACGGCCGGCCCCAGATATGGACGCCTTCTTTTTCCGTGGTCTGATATTGGAAACTAAATTCAACCTTCTCACCAAACTCCAGGACGGCGGGTGATTCGGGTTTTAAATTGACTTCTGTAATTGAATGTTCCCCGGCCACCGCAGGAGAAAAAAGAACTGATATAAGCAGAACAATCATGGAAAACAACAAACTAAAATAACTTATTTCAGTTTTCATTTTTTTATCATCCCTTTAATTTTTTAATAATAAACTATTCTGCAAACCTGCCGTCGTCAGTTACCTCGGGCATATTTTTTATGTTTTCCTCAAGCCAGCCGGTCTTTATATTCTCCCTATCTTCCATGGCTGGCACGTGGGGTTTAATATCCAGCAGGGGTGTTTTGTCGAGCATGTCCACCCCTTCAACCACCAGTTTGTTATTTTTCACCTCAACCAATTTTACCACGGAAAGGCCGATCGAATTCGGGCGCGAAGGAGCCCGGGTGGCAAATACGCCCCGGGGGGTATCATCCATAAAAGGTTCAACCAACAGTTTAAAATCGCCGGCCCGGTGACAGTGAAATAATAATGCCAGGTGGGAGAAACCATCAATATCCTTCAAACCCTCGATAAATTCCGGAAACACCTCCACCGTCCCCCGGGCGGCGGATACCGGTGGTTGTATTGGCGTCCCTTCTGGTTCTTTATGGGGAGTATTTATTACACCGATAGGTTGGAAAGTTATTTTATCCATCTTTTGCTCTTCTCCTTTGTGAAGAAAAATGTCTGAGCAGGTGAAGTTTTATCAACAGCAGTTCCGCGATCAGGTAGCAGAAAATAAATAAAGCGAAGGAACCGGAAACAAAAAGCAAAAGATAAATCCCGGGTGTCTGGGCGACGTGAAACGGAGTATAGGGAATTGCCGCCAGTATCCCCGGATAAAAACGGCTGATAAATCCCAGGATTCCCCCGCCTATCCCCCAGACCAGACCGGCCAGCAGGCTTATTTCGCCCATCAGCCGGAAAAGCCGGCCCGTAATTTCAACCGTGGCCAGGTTCGGGGCCTCAATAAATTTAATCCGGCGAGCAGAAAACCAGAAGAGCTGAAACAAGAGGCAGGCTCCGGCCAGCAAAATCAACTGAAGATACAAAAGACCAATAAATCCGGAAAACGTGGCGGGAAAATTAAATATCCAGAAATAAACCAAAGATAAAACAAAACCGGCAAGAACAACAAAAGCAACCAAACGAAGCAAGAGTTCAACCGCTATCTTCAGAAACTCGCCCCTGCGAATCCAGTTGATGAAAGGGGCAAGAAATAAACCATTCTTTTTTTCCATAATCAAGCCGCCGCCGGTTAAATTACAGATATCATACAGGATCAATACTACAAACCGCTTCAATTCTAACAACAAAAACTGTAAGCAAACAAGAAAAACCGGGGCGGGCCGATGGGGTTTAGCGGTTAAAACTTATCAAAATCCACCCTGTATATTCCCCAGCCATCGGCAGATTCGGTGTAAGTGAGACCATCATAGTCATATTTATCGAGGTAATCGCGAGCTGCAGGCGAGGAGCGAAACAGCAATTCACCCTCGGTTTCCACCGGTTTAACGCGCCAGTTACTGGAGGGCCGGGGGTTAATTACACCTTTTTTCTCAATATAATTTATAATGGCTTCACGATTTACGTCAGTGCCGGAGATGACAATATTTTCATCCTCCATGTGGGGGAAGTCTCCCCCGCTGGAGGCGCGATAATTATTCATAATTACCAGGAACTCATCCTCATCGGCAAGTGGCTCCCCCTGATGGGTAACCGAAGCAAGACGTTCCCCCGCCGGTTTTGTGATGTCGTATTCATATTCCAGACCTTCAATGACATCAAAATTGAACGCCCTCATTTCATAATCAATAAAATGCTGCGGTTCATTACTTTCGGGGTCTATAGTTTCAAAATTACGGCCTGAATGTTCAAGATAGTCGCGCAGCTGTGACCCGGTCAACTTTACAATTTCCACCGTATTGGGATAGATATAAATATCCGTAACATCCCCAATATTTATATCATTCCTGACATGAGTAAAGTAACCGGGGCCTTCCCGGCCGGCGATAAAAGGAGCGGCAGCGCTCAGCAAAGGATAATCCTCGTATTCAGTCCCCGCCAGTCTATCCCGGGCATACCAGAGCTGAGCGTCGTTAATGAGCTGAGTGACGGGCGAATCCTTTATCCGGGCAAAATATGAAGTTATATCCATCTGTGTTGACCCGATCGGAGTGCGCACGTATTCAAGGGTTTCCTCGTGAATATCAGCGGCTATATCTTCAATCCGGGGGTGAGATTCGACATCCTCGGTGGTCATGCGGAGGTGCGAGTTCCCATCGTTAACCTCCCACTCGCCTTCCCTGTAAAATAAATCCAGCTCAATCACACCCAGCGAGGAGCCCCAGGAGGAAGCCATGGCCGCCGGAACGCCGTGAATAAGTCCCTTCTCATTATCTATCCCCGGCATCTCTTCAAAATCACCGGGGAATTTTTCATGCTGGTGACCAAGAACCATGGCGTCCACACCGTCGATTTGAGCAAGGTGATAACCGGCGTTTTCGCGTCCGCCGGCCGAATCAGGTGGCGAATCGTCAATTCCCGAGTGAGCAACCACCACGACTATATCCGATTTTTCTTCCAGTTCGGGAATATATTTTTCAGCCTGGGGGAGGATATCTTTAACAACGATTTCTCCTTCCAGATGCCGGCGGCCCCAGTTCATAATCTGGGGAGGGACAAATCCAATTACTCCCACATCAATCGGGTAGCCGTCCACGTGATGCCTAATAATTTCATAAGGTTTCGTATAGAATTCGGTAGTGTCGGCGGCCTGCTTGATATTGGCGGAAAGCCAGGGGAAAACAGAATTTTCCCGGGCCCGGTCAAAAAAATCAAGCCCAAAATCGGTCACATCATGGTTACCAACCGCCACCGCATCATAGCCCATAACATTAAAAGCACGGATGATTGTCTGAAACTCATGGCCCTCGAGAGGATCTATTTTTGCTTCCATTTCCCCGACCATACTGCCCTGGATAACATCCCCGGACGACAGAAGCATGGTGTTATCAAACTCCCGGCGTGCTTCTTCCACCAGGGTATAAATTTTACTGAGGCCGATTTCCTCATCAACCTCATCATCCATATAATCATAAGGAAGAATATACTGGTGTTCATCGGTGGTATTTAAAAGCGTAAGCTCGTGGCGGGATACGGGCCGGGCGGTCAGGTGGTAGGAAAAAACTCCGGCTACAATCAATATGATTGAAACAATTACAAGTAAACCCAGTTTTTTATTTAGCTTCAACGGCAGGCCTCCTTCGGGGCTACAGCTTGAATTTACGGGTTCTAATCAAACCACTGCCAAAAGGAATAGCAAGGTTGTCTTTAAAATAATTCTAAAATAAAGAGTTTAATTAATCAACCGAAATATAAGCAGAGAATCAAAAAACAAGAAACAGGCTGGCCACAGTAAAATAGATAAGCAGGCCGGTTATATCTTTAATGGTAGTAACTATGGGATCACTCACAGCCGCCGGGTCCAGGTTAAGTTTATGAATAGTCCAGGGAATTAAGTAGCCAAGCATACTGGCTACAAAAATAATCAGAAGCATGGAGACGCCAACAGTCATCGCGACCAGAAAAGCGTCCGCGTGGGGCTGGGCCCGCCAGAAATAAACCCAGCTATAACCGGCCCCAAAAGTAAGAACTCCCATCAGGGTTCCAATAGCCAGGCCGGTGCGCACCAGCTCCCGGAGCATATCTTTAAAAAAGTCTTTGGGATCAATATGGCCAAGAGTCAGACCACGAACAAAAATGGTAGTGGATTGAGTTCCAACGTTCCCCCCCATATCCATAAGCAGGGGGACAAAGAAAGCCAGAACAACCCAGGTTTCAAGAGCCTGTTCATACGCCTCAAGGACTCCTCCGGCCAGCAGTCCCCCAATACCTACAATTATAAGCCAGGGGGCGCGAACCATGATATTGGTCCAGATTGAAGCGTTGATCACCCTGTGGCTGCGCTCAGTCTGGAGAGCTTCCACGGAGCTCAACCCCGATTTTTTATAGAAGTCCTCTGTAGTTTCATCTTCCAGGGCGTCCATGGCATCATCCACGGTAATAATACCCCGCAGACGGTCACATTCATCCACAACCGGGACGGCAAGCAACTGGTAGCGTTCCATAAGCCGGGCCGCTTCTTCCTGGTCATCTTCGAGCCGAACTTTAAAAATATCCCGGCGGACAATATCTTTTACAGGTTTTTGCGGGTCGGTCTGGATCAACTCACGCATAGAAAGAACGCCGGAGAGATGCTGATCACTGTCCAGCGTATAAATATAGTAGACCAGCTCCGCATCACCGGAATACTCACGAGCAGCTTCGATAGCCTCTTCAACCGTAGATTCTTCCGGGATGGCCAGAAACTCGGTAGTCATCAAACCCCCGGCCGAATCCGAGGGATGAGAAACCAGGTTAATAAGGTTCTGGCGCACCTCGTCAGCTTCCATATGTTCAAGAATTTTGTCCTGGTTTGACGGTTTGAACTCAAGGAAGATATCGGCGGCATCATCAGGATTCATGCCGGTCAGATAAGGCGGGATCTGCTTTACTTTCATCTCTTTAAGAATATTCCGGGCCCGATTTTCAGGGATAGTCTGCAGGACCTCCAGGGCAACATCTTCCGGCATAATATTTATGTACTCAGCCGCCTGGTCGGGGTAGTAATCCTGCAGAGCTTCAGCCAGATCGGAAGGGTGACTGATTTCAAAAACTTTAACAAGTCCTTCATAATCTTCGCTGTCTTTTAATTTTTCCATCTGCCTCCGAATAGTCTCTATACGTTGATGCATAAAAATCACCGTGCTATATCTATGAATTTAGTTTAAAGAAGGCTTAAGCGAAATAATGAATCAGGATGTTTAACTGAAAATAGTATATCAGAAAAACCGGGGAGAAAAAAAGTCATTTAGGGCGAACCAGCAATTTATGTCTTTTTTCCTCGACTACTTCCACTTCCGCCTGTTTATCGATCCGCTGCCCGTCAACAGCCTCGGCCCGCCACAGTTCTCCGCGGACATGGACCATCCCTTCGGGATCAAGTTTTTCCTGAACAACACCGCGCCGGCCAACCAGGGTCCCTTCACCGACGGCCGCCGGTTTTTTCCAGGCTGAAATAGCCAGGCTACCGGCGACAAGGATGAAAACAGTAATAGCCAGGGCAACACCTATAACCAGGCCGATCGAAACTGAAAAAGCGGGGGTTTGAAACAATAAAATCGAGCCAAGCACAAAAGAAGCCAATCCGCCCATGGTCAACACTCCAAAACTCGGGATAAATAATTCCAGGACAAGCAGGACCAGCCCAAGGCCAATCAGTCCCACCCCGGCGTAGTTAACGGGGAGAATACTCAGGCCGTAAAGAGCAAACAGAAGACAGATCCCCCCGACAACCCCACCGACGCCGACACCGGGGTTAGTGAACTCATAAATCAAACCCATCATCCCCAGGGATAGTAAAATATAAACCAGGTTCGGGTTGGCGAGAGTGGACAGAAACTCCTCCCGCCAGGTGGGCTTAATCTCACGTATTTCAGCCGGAGCCGGGAAAATCTTTTCAACTTCGCCGGCCACCGTCACCTTCCGACCTTCCAGTTCTGCCAGCAAACTATGAATATCGGAAACCACAAAATCGATAGCGTTTTCAGCTTCAGCTTCACGAGCGGTCAGGGTCAACGATTCGCGAACAAACTTTTCAGCCGCTGTTTCACTGCGGTTACGGCGGCGGGCAAGACTGCGCAGCTGGGCAACAGCATCACTTATGACTTTTTCCTCCAGGGCCGCCCCCATCTCCTCGCCTCCACCGGCCACGGGATGAGCAGCCCCCATCCTGGTTCCTTCCGCCATAGTTGAAACGTGGGCGGCATAGGTTATAAAGACGCCGGCGGAGGCTGCCCGGGCTCCGGAGGGAGCCACCCAGGTAATAACCGGGACGTCAGTATTATCAATCCGCCCGACCATCTCATTCATGGAGTCCATAAGTCCACCGGGAGTATCCAGCCTGATAATCAAACCGGAAGCCCCTTCGGTTTGTGCTTTACTTAAAACCCGGTCCAGAAACCCGGCGGTTACGGGCATTATCGGTTTATCGAGATCAATACGATAATAAAAATCTTCCGAGGAATGGGCCGGAAACGGTTCAAACAGAGCGAATAGAAGCAGCCCGAAAACAGCAACCAGAAAAATTTTCGAGTAATTATTCATTATTTTTACCGTGCAAAGGATCAGCCAGTGAGGAAATAATCCGTCCAACCTCATTCAGCATCTTTTCTTTATCGTCCCGGTTGGCTGCAATTTTTTCAATAATTGCGCTTCCCACGACCAGTCCGTCAACATGAGCAACATATTCCCGGACGGAATCATAATTTGATATTCCAAACCCTGCCACGAGAGGATTATCCACAACCCGGTAAATCTCCTTCAACCTCTCCACGTCAGCGGCCTCGTAACCGGAACGAACTCCGGTCACCCCCTTGACCATGACATAATAAAGATAAGCGTCGGCAAGCCGGTCCAGTGCTTCAGCCCGGGTAACCGAAGTGGTAGGAGTGGCCAGCAAAGCAGTGTCAAGCCCCGAGGAAGCGGATAACTTAAAAAATTCCCGCCCCTCCTCGGGCGGCAAATCAACCACAAGCAGTCCATCCGCTCCGGCTTCGGCGGCCCGGCGGACAAATTTTTCTTCGCCCCGCCTGAGGACCGGGTTGTAGTAAGTCATCAAGACAAGAGGAAGATCCGATTGACTGCGGAATTTCTCCACCAGTTCAAAAATACCATCCAGCCGGGTGTTGGCGTTCAGACTGCGGACCACAGCCTCCTGGATTGTCGGTCCGTCCGCAATAGGATCACTGAACGGTATCCCCAGTTCAATCAGATCCGCTCCCGCCTCCTCGGCCCGCCTGAGAAGTTCAAAAGAAGTCTGAAGATCGGGATCTCCGGCACAAAGATAAGGTATAAATAATTTATAATCCGGAGAAATTTTATTAAAAGCGGCTTGTATTCTGCCCATCGGACAACCTCCCGGTTGAGTGTGAAAGTGTAAAAGAAACAAGTGTAAAAGTGTAAAAACAGTATAAGATAATTTTCAGGTTATTTATTAGAAACTTTGTATTTCTTTATTTTCGTGGCGGGCCACGCTGTGCATATCTTTATCACCGCGCCCGGAAAGATTCAGGACCACCTGCCCGCATTTTTCAACCAGCCCCGGATTTTCAAGCAGATACCCGACAACATGAGCCGGTTCAAGAGCCGGAATAATCCCTTCCAACTCTGAGAGACGTTTAAACCCTTTTAGGGCCAGGTCATCGGTGGCACCGACCACTTCAAGCCGGCCGCTGTCCTTCAGATCGGCCAGCTGGGGGCCGACGCCGGGGTAATCCAGGCCGGCGGAAATGCTGTGGGGGATAATCACCTGGCCGTCCTCATCGCTCATCAGGTAACTTTTGCTCCCGTGCAAGACGCCGGGATATCCTTCAAGCAGAGGGGCGGAATGCCGGCCGGAAGCCAGACCTTCACCGGCCGCTTCCACGCCAAAAAAATCGACCGATTTATCGGGGATGAAATCGGCATACAACCCCATGGCGTTGGAACCACCGCCCACGCAGGCAATAAGCCCGTCAGGCAGATTGGAACCTGTCATTTCAGTAAACTGTTTTTTAGTTTCCCGTCCGATAACCGCCTGGAAATCACGAACAATGGCCGGATACGGGTAAGGACCGACAACCGAACCAATCAAATAATGGGTGTTATCGACGTTACTGACCCAGTCACGGATAGCGGCGTTGGTGGCATCTTTCAGGGTTCCCCCGCTCGAGGTAACCTCACGAACCTCGGCGCCAAGCAGCTCCATCCGGTAAACATTAAGCGCCTGCCGTTTAATATCCTCTTTGCCCATGTAAACGACACATTCTTTATCAAAATAAGCGCAGACGGTTGCGGTGGCAACGCCGTGCTGGCCGGCCCCGGTTTCAGCAATAATTCTTTTTTTATCCATCCGTTCGGCAAGCAAAATCTGGCCAATTGTATTGTTTAACTTGTGGGCGCCGGTATGGAGCAGATCCTCCCGCTTGAGATAAATTTCAGTCCCTATTTCTTCGGAAAATTTGCCGGCATATGTAAGAGGAGTGGGCCGGCCGGCATATTCAGCCAGGATCTGTCTGAACTCCCGCTGGAACTTTTCCTCACCGAAATATTTTTCATGAGCCTGCTGGAGTTCTTCCAGGGCGGCCATGATTGTCTCCGGAACATACTGTCCGCCATATTCACCAAAATGTCGTTCTTCATGATAATTTACCGGCAAAATAATTCACTCCCTGGATATATTTTGGCCCCGTCCGAAAAATGGACTTAATCT
>CAZKRS010000060.1:0-8810 GCA_964555265.1 uncultured bacterium
TATTCTGACCCTCCTTTTTGCCGCCGGGGGACTAACCGCCTGTGGTCCGGCAGAACCGGAAGCGGAACACGGTGTTTTTATCATAGCCATTGACGGATTGCGCCCCGACATCGTCGAACAGTCCTCAACCCCCACCATCGACCGGCTCAAGCAGCAGGGAGCTTATAATATGAAAGCGGAAGCTACCGTTCCCACACAGACCCGGGTGAACTTTGTAACTATCCCCACCGGAACCCACGCCGATAAACACGGCGTCGTCGGCAGCGGTTACATGAATGAAAACTGGCAGTACAGAAGCACGGATTTCCCCGACTACCAGGGGGCCCAGGATGACGTCCCCGTGCCCACTGTTTTTGAAAGCCTGGAACAAGAAAAAGGAATGAAAACCGGTTATATCGCCATGAAAGGATATGAACTCGTGGGCGCAAGAGGAGCAAGCCACCAGGTAAAATTAGAGGATCACGTCCGGGATGAAGTCTGGGATAACCGTTATGAAATGGAGGTAAATGGTTCCGAAGAAGAAGCTCTCCAGCTCAAAAAGGAAATGGATGAGGTTCTCCTTGAACTGATGATTGAAGCGGTCCGGGATCATAATGTTGAAATGTTTGTTGCAAATCTCGCGGCCCTTGATTACGTCGGCCACCAGCACGGTGTTGAACCGGAATTCACCGACGCCTACCAGCGAACCCTACAAAAAGCCGATGACCACCTGGGAGAGTTCCTGAACTTCCTGGAGGAAGGAAACTATTTTGAGGAAGTAACAATAATATTCACCAGTGACCACGGGTTCACCCAGATTCTAAACCCCGAGAACACTATCCTCGACTCGGGATTTGATGAGCCGGATATCCCCGAACTGGGGGTAGCACAAATTGAACACTCGGGAATGAGCCGGGGAGGCTCGGCTTTCTCCCTGTTTATCCGCGATCAAAACCGGGTTGAGGAAGCCTATGAAATTATCAGGGACAAAGAATGGGCGCTGAACATCTATTCCGAACACGACCTGCCCGGACTGGCCGGAACCCTCTCGGAGTTAAACTACTACAATCCCCCCCGGACCGGCGATTTCTTTATCGATGTCGACCCCAACTACACGGTCGGTTTCCCGTCGAAAGGTCAGCACGGGTCCAGCACCGACCATGACCGGCTGATCCCTCATGTCTTCGTGGGCAATGCTTTTGTTGAAAACACGGAAATCAGTACCTCTGAAAACGTGGATATCGCCCCCACGCTTCTCACGGTTTTAGGTTTGGACCCCGACCGGCATCTGGAGGCCCAGGGCCGGGTTATTAACGAAGCTATAAAATAATTTCAGGTGGTGGGGACGCCCGGGGAGGAACGGCGCCCGTGAGGACGGTCAAATGTTTCTTTTATAAGCCTGCTGAACCTCTCCCGGCTGTGTTTTATTAACTGCTCCAGCCCCGTTATACCCGGAGCCCGCAGAACTTCAAGCATCCAGTAATCAAGATATGCTTTCTCGGAAAGTTTGCGCAGTATTTCGGGAAAATCCAGGTTCCCTTCTCCCGGCGTGAGATGATCATCATCTTTTCCCCGGTTATCGCTGAGGTGTGTATGGCGAATTTTTTTACCAAAAGTTTCAATATATTCCAGGGGGGAGATTTTTCCCAGGGAAGCGTGGGAAGTATCAAAAGTTATATAAAACTCGCCGGAAACATTTTTTTCCAGCCAAAGCAAATCATCCAGCCTCCCCCCTATATGATGGGGAAGAGTGTTTTCCAGGCATAATATCTGGGAACGACCTTCCGTATGTTCAACCAGCCGCTGGATACTGTCCGCGGAACGTATCAACAGTTCCTGGTCTTTTGCTCTCGTCGAAGAGCGGTGCTCTCCGGGGTGCAGAACAATTTTATCCACCCCAATCGGCAGCAGGTTATCCATAATATTTTTTAATAAGTTTACCGCGGCAAGCCGTTTGTTTTCTTCTTTACTGGTGAGATCCCACGGACCACGGGCGGGCGGGTGAACAGCAACTATTTCCAGCGAACTTTCCCGCTGAATAGCTCCCAGGCGGCGGATAAGCCGTTCGCTTGTAAGATCGGCGTGAGGTGGGGCCCCCCACAGTTCCACTTTCTGAACCTCCAGGCGACGGAAAACCTCCAGAACATCAAGCACATGCCAGTCATAACGTATACCGGTGTTAAATCCTATGGATCTCAATTTTCAGCCCGTTCTCCCACGTTCCAGCCACAGAAAGCCTGAGTACAGATTCCTCTCTCCTGGAAAGATATGCAGTTCATATCGGTGTACTTGTCTATTCCGGTTTCAATAAGTGAATAGTAAAACCGGACCCAGACGGCCGCCCGGGTGGCGGCATCGTAATGATACCAGTCTTCATCCCAGTTATGATTGCGTTCATATTTACTGCGCAGTAAACCGGCAATATCCTGGGGATGCCAGCCCCGTTCATAAAGCCAGCGGGTAAACGATTGAATATGAGTCGGTTCCAGCAGCCGGGGATTGGGAACACGCAACGATTCAGCCAGACAATCGGGAAGTTCCCCCGGCTCCAGAAGATCGTAGGTTTTAGGCCAGAAATAATGAGGATCCTGGTAACCGCTGTCAAATTTCTTGTGAGCGCTGTACAAATCAGAATCAATATAATCGTCAAGCAACCGCGAAGCTGCAGCAGAGGTCTCGGGGATTTCGCAGTCCACGTCCGCCGCATATTCCTGGACCGCCGCTGGATTTCGTCTCATGTCCAGCAGTTCCCGCAAACGTAAATCATTCCGGGGAATAGTATACTGGGGCGGTATGGTCCGACGAATATAATCTCCAACTTTATGAATATAAACCCGGTGTTTCTGATGAGAACTGAAGGGAACCCGCACATCCCGCATGTATAAAGGATCGGCAAAAGCACTTAAATCAAGATTGATCTGTTCTCTTCCCCGGTAAGCGGGGCCCGGCACCGGATCTCCGATAGTAAGGGGGATCCCGCAGATAGAACTTGCTTCCTCAATAAGGTGGCCGGCAATAAACTCAAACAACCGGCCAGCACCATCATAAGCCGCTCCCTCCTCTACCGGCAGTTCCGGTTCCTGCTCGTTATACTTACCGGCCAGCGAGGGTAGAACCGTCCCCAGCTGGACAAGCCTGCTGTACAGGGACGATTTTTTGGATATCCGGAAGGAAAAATGATACCCCTGGCCGGTAATCAGAATCATCGGTTCAAGACCGTAGCTCTCAAAAAAATCGGTCGCAATCTCAACCAGAGGTTCCAGGCGGCTGAATCCATACTCCGGATTTCTGTACATCATTGTCGGGTCGTCGTGGTTTACATACTCGACGTCAAATATACAGAGCAGTGATTCAAAATCCCAGGTCGATCTGAAAATATCAAGTCCTTCCTCAACAAACCAGTCAAATCCCCAGTGGGGCGGGGCCGATTCAAATGGTCGCTGTCGCCGGGCCAGCGCCGGTCCGAATCCCACCATATAGCAGGCGGTAATATCTTCCGGTCTTCCGCTATCCGCACCGCTGTATTCCAGCATCCGCCGGCGAACATCCGGATTCTGATAATACTGCTTCACCGTCTGCATTTAATATTAGCCTCCAGGAATTAGATTTTAATGTGTAAGAAACAGGTTAAAAACATGTAAAAGTTTGAATTAAATACTGAAAACAGGACCCCGGAAACGCTGAATTAAAGTTTTAAACGCTCGCCCGCTAAATCTCAACCCGTAACCGGCAGAATCTAACAATTAAATTAATCCGACGGGATTCTCTATTAATTTTTTAAATTCCCGCAGGAAATTACTGGCCCGGACTCCATCAACAACCCGCTGATCACAGGATAAAGTAACCTGCATTCTATAACCGGCCTCCAGTTCCTCTTCTTTAAGCACCGGTTTTTCTTTTATCGCCCCGGTGGCAAGCACTCCCGCCTGGTCCGGACTTATAACAGCCGCAAAATTGTCAACCCCGTGCATCCCGAGGTTGGAGACGGTAAAAGTCCCGCCCCGGTAGTCTCCCGGCTGTATATCGCCGGACCGGGCTTTATTAATCAGCTGGCAGCTTTCCTCATGAATTTCAAATATGGTCTTCTGAGCGGCAGACTTTATAACCGGTTTAACCAGGCTATCCCCGGCAGCAACTGCAAATTCCAGGTCAACCTGCTCATAACGCTGGATAAACTCCTCGCAGTAGGAAGAGTTCAGCTCGGGCACGGAAGCAAGTGCACGGGCCGCAGCCATGAGAATAAAATCATTGTAAGAAAGATCGCGCTCGAGGGCTTTATACTCCTTTCTGATTTCAACCAGCCGGTCACAATCAACCTCCATCTCCAGGTAAAAATGAGGTATTTTTTGTTTAGATTTTTGCAGCCGCTTTGCTGCTTCCCGGCGGGACCGGTCTAATTTGATTTTTTCCGACTTTAATTCTGTGGTTCCGAGATCTGGTTTTTCCCGCTTGCGGGGGGGCAGGCCCTCTTCAATCACTTGTTCAAGATCTCTTTTGACAATTCGTCCCTCCGCCCCGGAACCTTCCAGCCGTTCAATATCGATTCCATGATCCCGGGCCATCCGGCGAGCAGCCGGGGAAATCCGGACTTCTGAATCAATTTCATTCGCCTCCCGGTCACTCTCAAAAGAAAACGCTTCTCCTGCCGGCTCATTTTTTCCGGGGGTAACTTTCATTTCTTCTGTCTCTTTTTCGACCGAGGGAGAAGATTCCTCCTCTTCTTCTTTTTCAAGGAAACCGGTAATATCTTCCCCTTCCGCACCGATAACTCCAATTAAACGGCCGGGGGGAACTTCTTCGCCGTTTTTCGCCATCTTTTTAAGCAAAATACCACTCTCGGAAGCTTCCAGATCCATCGTTGTCTTTTCGGTTTCAATTTCTGCCAGTATATCCCCGTTTTCGACAGAATCACCCTCTGCTACTTTCCATTCGACAATAATCCCGGTCTCCATTTCATCTGAAAGCCGGGGCATCAGGACTTCGTTGGCCATATTAATTAACCTCCGTTATTTTTAAAACTTCTCTTCCAGCCGGGCCACGGAATCTGCGTGCAGAGGCAGATTATCCTTCAGACGGACCTCACCCACGTAACCCGCTATTATCAGCACAGAGTCTTCGTCAGCCGGCCAGGCGGGATCGTAGGAAGGAAAACGAACCACGTCGAGATACTGCAGGTCAATACCGGCTTCTTCCAGCCGGGGAACATACTTTTCAAAAAGATTTTTCCGGGTTATCCGCCCGGCTTCATTTTTTATATCCTGCATAATCTGGTGAACACGGGCTGCCGTTTCCCAGTTTTTGTCGTTGAATCCCCGGTTACGGGAACTGCAGGCTACGCCGTTCTCATCCCTCTTGACCGGCACCGGACGTATTTCCGGCTCCAGTTTCAAATCCTCCACCAGCCGGCGGACCATTATATATTGCTGCAGATCTTTCTCACCAAAATAAACGCGATCGGCCGGAACTATGTTCAATAGTTTGGTAACAACCCGGGCCACTCCTTCAAAAAAGTTGGGGCGGATTGTGCCTTCATAGCAGCGGGTAACCGGACTTTCAACCTCAATTTTAGTGCAGTCGCCCGGGGGATATATCTCTTCATCCGCGGGCAGAAAAAAATAGTCTACGGTTTCCTGGCGGGCCACATCTTTATCCTGCTGAAAATTACGGGGATATTTTTGGGCGTCTTCGGCCGTATCAAACTGGTTTTGATTTACGTAACAACTGATTGCCACCCGATCATTTTCAGCTACCGCCTCCCGAAAAAGTGAACGGTGTCCCCCGTGCAAAGCCCCCATCGTCGGCACAAATCCCACGCTGGCCCCTTCGGCACGGGCCTGCATTATGGCGTTGCGCATCTCTTCACTGGTTTCAAAAGATTCCATCGTTAACTCTGAAGTAAACTGCTGATTTTCTCTCCGGACATTTCTTCCGCCAGTTCAAACGATTCTTCGGGGGCCGGGAAATCTCCGTCCCGAACATCCTGGCAAAAAGATTCAACCCCCTCCAGCAGCAGTTTCTTCAGTTCACCTCGCTTTCTTACAAAAGTTGGTGGCTTACCCTCGGTCAAACCCATCATATCCTGCCAGACAAGGACCTGGCCGCTGCAGCCTGATCCTGCTCCGATACCTATCGTGGGTATTGAAAGAATCCGGGTTAATTCCGCTGCCACTTCAGCCGGAACACACTCAAGAACAAGAGCCAGAATCCCGGCTTCTTCCAGCGCCCGGGCCTCCCGGCCAAGTTTCTTTATTTCTTCTTCATCCGTCCCCTGGATTGAATAGCCGCCCAGGGCTTCAACCGACTGGGGCGTAAGTCCCAGGTGACCGACAACCGGCACATCGTGGGCCACAAGATGCTTGACCGCTTCAATATTTCTTTTACCTCCTTCTATTTTTACCGCCTGGGCCCCGCCTTCCTGGACAAGCCGCCGGACCGAAGTTGTTATTTCATCACCACCGCGAGCCATCTCCAGATACGGCAGGTCGGCAACTAAAAAAGCTCTCTCAACTCCCCGGCTGACCGCCGCCGTATGATGGACCATGTCGTCCATGGTCACCGGAATAGTGCTGTCATAACCCAGGCTGACCATCCCCAGGCTGTCTCCGACCAGGATCATGTCCAGGTGCTCCACTTGATCCATCACCCGGGCAGTTAGATAATCATAACAGGTCAGACAGGTTATTTTTCTGTCGGGGTCACGAAAATAACTTGCAGTGATTTTACTCATGTTTTATCTCTCGTCCTTCCAGCGTTTTAGCGCCTCTTCAAACGCCTTCTCATCATCTTCAACCTTATGCTTGGTTTCTGAAAGTATATCTTCAAATTCCCGGTAACGATCATGTTTTTTGAAAGCGGGCAACCAAAAATACAGGATGTAAAGAAAAATCACGTTGGCAATCAACAAAAAACCAACGGTTACCGCCAGAGCCTCCTGGTGATAACCGTCGAGTGCGGGCAGCGTGCGGGCCAGCAGTAAGGAAATAATGTTGAAGGAACCGGCAACAAAAAGAAATATTATAATCCGTAAATATTTCATCTCCTGTTTTTACCAGTCAAGCTGAACATTGGAACCCCGGCCCGTCTTAAATCCACTGTCCATCCGATCGTCTTTTTTCTTCTTTTTCCACTGGCCGTGCTCTTTTTTCCAGTTCTCCAGGTCCCATTCAACCGTATTGATCCCGTCTAGCCTCTTCATCCGTTTATCCAGCCGTTTAAGCTCATCCTTGTCCTCGATCTCTTTTCCATGCAGCTTGGTAATTTCACCCTTGAAAGTAACTCTTGAACCAAGTGTTCGCCATTTTAACTTCCGGGTGTTTACATCCTGGCGAACCAGGGCCCTTTCAACCGCCCGGTTCAGTTCCATGTCTTTTCTGGCCATAAATTTGACCTCCCGAATTATTTTATCTTTATTCCCTCTTTTCAAAACTTACCCGTTATTACGCATAATTTCAAGGATTTTGAATCTAAACCCGGTAATTTAATCCCGTTTTAAATAAAACCCTTGAATTTGACTTTCCAGGGCTAATATAGTATTTTATAAACAGGAGTTCAGGGATTTCATAATTTAAATATATTCTTTTTTCTCAGGAGGAGAACGGGTATGGTCCAGGGAGTCAGGGCCGGCGGTCGTTTTTTTCTTGGAAACGGCATGTTAGATCCTATTGATTACTCCGGTGATTTTGACCGGAGAACCGGATTGCGGCGGGAAGAAGCCCCCTTCCGGCGCACTACTTCCTCGCTCCGTGAGGTCGATGAACAACAACGGCGCCAGCAAGTATCGCCGGACGAAAGACAGCGGCGGTTGCCCGTTCAAATGCGCCTGGGCAGCCGGCCCCTGCAGGAGGTCGCCCGGGGACTTCAGGACCGGTTCCGTCACGGTGGAACCTTCCTGCAAATCGAGGATGGTCCCCTGACCTTTGAACGAGGCGAGGAGTCATTGACCATCGAATCGGGAACAGCTGCCCGGTTTTATCGCTCCGGTCGCCAGGAAATTACTCTCCAGGACCGGGAAACCGGCGAAGAACTTACCTTCCAGGCCGGCGACCAGCTCCAGTTAACCGGAACAGGACGGGCAGATTTCGGGGTTTTATCCCCTTTCGAGCTCACCGCCGAGGACCAGTTTACGGTCGAGCAAACTGAAGAAGGCCCGGCTATTACCCGCCCGGCGACAGAACAGGCACAGACCATTGCAAGACTTGAAGAACCGCCGGATCCGGAAGGACCCCTGCAGATGGAAGTCTACAGGGACCCGCAAACCGACCAGCTTCGTGACCTTTATTACCAGCTCGTCCAGCAACCACTTGCTGCCGAAGAGGAAGAAACCGAAGACCCTCCCACCCTGGCCGAACTGATGGAAGAAAATAATAATCCCAACAATTCTCCGGAAAATATCTCCAACTCCAATCCCGGGGAGGAACCGGAATCTGCGGATGAAAATACCAGCGAGGAGCTTGAAATCCAGGCGGAGGAAGTTTCCGCTGAAACGCCGGAGATCTCCCCGGAAGAACTTGAAAATTTTGAGACTTCCGAAACAGAAATCAACTTTTCAGAACCTCCTGAACAATTATCCGCTGAAACTGAACAGTTAGACCGCCACTACTCTTTCCAAGAACAATCCCCCGGCGCCGAACTCAATTTATACGCCTGAATTGTCCTTACCTTCTTTTTAACCCGCTTAATCAACAGACAACATAGTTTTCTGGCTATGTTATCACCTTTTCACCCGTCGATTGAGGTTTAAGTCCATTTTATTGTGTAAAAATGGCTTTTGTTCGGAATATAAGCCTTTTGCGAAACAGGAAGTTTCGTTTGCAAAAGGCTTGCCTCGGAAT
>CAZKRS010000061.1:0-8797 GCA_964555265.1 uncultured bacterium
CCGACAATATTATACTGGCTGTCGGTGGAATGGATTATATTTTAAAAAAACGTGTGGATGGGCGACTGACTTTTGGCACGGTGGAGGTAAAAAAATCCGAGGCGGAATATTTTGGTAATTCCGGTGGATATGAAGGCCGCGAAATTGATGGTAATTCGGGGGAGATTGAGAAGATAATTTCCCTGCAGGAAAAGGGCGAAGGAAATTTTAATAAAACAGATCGAAACTGGCCGGCGCGTCGGACGGTGGGCCGGGCGGTTTTGCCGCCCGAGTTTTTTCAAATTACTCGCCGTATGAAACCCGATCCGTCAACCGGGGAGCTGGATGATGTCCCGGTTTACCGGCAATTGATCGAAAAAAACCCGGCGACCGGAATTCTGCTGCCGCAAAAAGTCTATGACATGGGCCGGCCGGAACGCTACCTCAGGTTATGCGCCGCCTGTTTTCGGCAGCAATATAACGGGCTGGTGGGTGGTATCGAATGAAAATTTACTGCGGCCATATTTTAACCTACCACCAGCAGCCAGCCGGTGGAGAAAAAATGATGAATACAGGAGCTAACTACGATATAATAGCGCGGCGGAATTATTAACAGCGACCCGCCCGGGTCAAAATTAAACTGCGGAAGTGATTGATTGCAATGTTTGATTTTAGCGGTCGCGATCCAGGCAAGGATGATACTGAAAAATACAGCCAATGGCTGGGAGAATGTTTGGACTGTGATCTGTTGATCGTGGGGGCCGGTGTGACCGGACTGGTTGCCGGTTTGGAGCTGCAGGAAAATAACCGGGATGTTCTGCTGATTACCGGTGCCGACCAGCCCGGTGGACGTTTAGTCTGGGAAAACGGTCCTGTCGAAATTTTATCTCCGGCGGATGAACTGCTGGGAGAACTGGGCTTCCCCGTCGATTCAACCCCCCCTTTGTGGGTGGACAGGCTGGAGTTGCTGGCTTACCTGGTGAACAGGTTTTACGAACTGGGAGGGATGATTTTGAATTCTGCGCTAATTGAAAAATATTTTTGTAACAAGGACAATTGTTTTGAAGTCGAATTACTTCTGGCCGGCCAGCCGCTTATCGCCACCGCCCCGGAGCTGATAGTGACTGCTCCGGGAGAGGGGAAAAATCGAAATTCTTCTTCCTGTCCTGAAATCCTGGAAAAAATGGTTTATAATACCCGCCGGTCTGAAAAGGGTTTCGTCGAGGCTGGCCTGAAAGCTTATCACCCCGGCCGCCGGAGCCGTTTTTGCTCCCTGGTGAATGGGTTTGTTTTGTCCGGCCGGAAAGCGGCCCGGCTCTGCCGGGCAGAATACAACCAGACCAAGGAATGATCTGAATGTCAAAAATTAAAGTAGCAATAGTTGGTTATGGTAACGTGGGCCGGGGTGTGCACCGGGCGGTTGTTGAGACTGAAGATATGCAGCTGGCCGGCATATTGACCCGGGGACCCCGGCGGGTAAAAAAACATCTCCGGCAGCAAGGTGAAAAAATTCCGGAGCTGGTCAACGCCGGTGTCAAACAAAATTTTTCCGAGACGCTTCCGGCGGACGTGGCAGTATTGTGCGGGGGATCAAAAAATGATCTACCCGAACAGGGACCGCTGTTCGCCCGCTATTATAACACCGTGGATAGTTTCGATACCCACGGTGAAATTCCCGGGTATTATAAAAATGTTGGTGAAGCGGCTGAATCTAACGGTAACCTTTCAATTGTTTCCACGGGATGGGACCCGGGGACATTTTCCCTGGAAAGAATAGTTGCGGATGCTTTCTTGCCCGGGGCTGTCCATCATACTTTCTGGGGCCCGGGAGTAAGCCAGGGCCACTCGGATGCCGCCCGCCAGGTCCGGGGAGTTGAAGATGCCCGGCAGTATACCCTGCCCGATGAGGAAGTTATGGAAAAAATAAGGTCGGGAAAGGACCTGGATTTCACCACCGCCCGTAAACACCGCCGGGTGGTTTATGTTGTTGCGGAAAAAAATGCTGATAAGAATAGAATTAGCCGTGAAATCAAAAATATGCCCGAGTATTTTGAACCCTACCGGACCGAGGTCAAGTTTATCAACCGGGCTGAGATGGAAGCTGAACATTCAGATTACCCCCACGGCGGGGTTGTTTTTGCCAGCGGTCAGACCTCTCCCGGTAAAGAGGCAACGATTGAATATCGCTGCCAGTGGGCCAGTAATCCGGAAGCAACGGCCCGGATCCTGGTGGCCTGTGCCCGGGCTGCTTTCCGCCTGAACGAGAGAGGAGAAACCGGGGCCCGAACTCTCCCCGAAATTCCTCCCGCCGAGTTGTCTCCTCATTCTATTAAAAAACTGCTGGCAAAGTTCATGTGATTCCGGCTCCGGGGTTTTAACTTAAAATTGCCTATGTTAACCTACTTACTTAACTAATTTTAATTTATTTAAATTAATCAGAATATAGGGAGTCAATGACAATGAGTATTCAAAACGAACCTATCGAACCGCACGGCGGCCAGCTTGTCGACAGATTTTTAACTGACAAAGAAACCGGAAAGTGGGAACAGAAACAGGACGAGTTGCCCGTTATAGAACTTGATAACCGCCAGGAATCAGATCTTGAAATGATAGCGATTGGGGCTTACAGTCCCCTGAAAGGATTTATGGGTCAGCAGGACCACAAAACCGTCCTGGAGGATATGCAGCTGGCTGACGGAACCGTCTGGCCGATTCCGATTACTTTATCAGTTTCCACTGAAAAAGCGGATGAGTTGCCCGGTGCGGGCCCGGTGGCTCTTGTGGGCCGGGAAGGTAACTTCCTGGCGGTTTTTAAACTGGAAGAAAAATTTACAGTTGATCCGGCCAGAAGAGCAGAAGCGGTATTTGGCACGACTGATCGGGAGCATCCCGGCGTTGAACAGATCTACCAGGGCGGAGAGGTATATCTTGGCGGTGAAATTGATGTTCTGCGCCTGCCCGGGGAACAGCCGTTTGCTGATTACCGGCTGAAACCGGCCGAAACACGCCAGAAGTTCAACGAGCTCGGCTGGAAACGGGTTGTAGGGTTCCAGACCCGGAACCCGATTCACCGGGCCCACGAATATCTTGTCAAATGTGCTCTTGAAATTGTCGACGGCCTGTTAATCCATCCTCTGGTTGGAGCAACCAAGAGCGGCGATGTGCCGGCGGAGGTGCGGATGGATTGCTATGAAGCTGTAATAGAAAATTATTTCCCAAAAGACCGGGTGGTTCTGTCCGTCATGCCCGCTAAAATGAATTATGCCGGTCCCCGGGAAGCTATTCTGCACGCTTTGATTCGAAAAAATTATGGCTGTTCCCATTTTATTGTTGGCCGGGACCATGCCGGCGTGGGAGATTATTACGGCACTTATGAAGCACAGGAGATTTTTGCTGAATTTGAGGAGGGGGAACTGGGAATTGAGCCGCTGTTTTTTGATTATGCTTTCTGGTGCAATGTCTGCGGCAATATAGCCAGTCAGAAAACCTGCCCCCATGGTTCCGAACACCAGGTATATTTAAGCGGAACAAAAGTCCGTGAAAAATTAAGAAACGGTGAATCTCTGCCCGAAGAATTCAGCCGGCCGGAAGTTGCTGCCATTCTGCGCCGGGCTTACAGCAAATAATAATAACCAGAAATTATTTCTGTTCGGGGTAGAATGTTTCGCTTCTACTTTCCGTTAGCCTTTCCATTTTTTAAATTCCGGGGTAAAATTAGTGGTTGGGGAGCGCCCGTAGCTCAGCCCGGATAGAGCAGTGGCCTCCTAAGCCGCGAGCCGGAGGTTCAAATCCTCCCGGGCGCATATTAGTGTGAAAGTGTGAAAGTGTGAAAGTGTGAAAGTAACTGCTTAAAAGCATACAACTTAGTGTGAAAGTGGGGAAGTGGGGGCGCGGGGAGCTGGGAGCGGGGCGCGGGGCGTTCAACCCCAAAAAATTATGTCGACCCTGTAGGCCTTAAAATTTATAATACATCTGTAACCCAGAGGTTACACCCTGAGCTGATTTTATGTCGGCCTTTCAGGCCTTGAATACAATTGGGTGTTTTGTTTTTAAGCCCCGAAGGGGCGAAATACTTATAGCCCAGGGCGTAGTTAGTTAACTAGTTGGCTAGTTAGCCAGTTAGCTGGTTAGATAGCTTTCAGCTTTAAACTTTTAGCTTTCAGCTGTATTTACGCCCTGAAGGGGCGAAATAAGTTATAAAATTGCTGGGAGCGGGGCGTTAAACTTTGAAGAGGAAGTATAACTTAGTTTGAAGGAGTAAATTAATTATGTATGACTGTCATACTCATACTTTTTTTTCGGACGGGGTCCTGGGGCCGGCGGAGTTGATCCGGCGGGCCGAGGAGATTGGCCTGGAAGGTATAGTTATTGCCGATCATGTTGATTCTACCACCCTGGCCCCCACGCTCGAAAATCAGCTGGGGGGTATAGAAGAGATCCGCGGCCGGGTGGATATTGAAGTCGTAGTGGGCTGTGAGCTGACCCATGTACCGCCGGAATCAATTGCTTCTCTTGCCCTTCGAGCCCGAAAGCTGGGAGCTGAATTAATCGGGGTTCACGGGGAAACAATTGTTGAACCGGTTGCTGCGGGGACCAACAGGGCGGCGGTTGATTGTGAGGAAGTTGATTTTTTGGCCCATCCCGGTTTAATAAAGGAAGAACTGGTAAAGATGGCCGAAAAAAATAATGTATACCTGGAGATAACTTCCCGGGAAGGTCATGCCCGGACTAACGGCCACCTGCTTAAGACGGCCGGCGAAGAGTCTTCCCGGCTCGTCGTTAATTCTGACGCTCACGGGCCGGGAGATTTAATCGATCAAACCGAAGCTGAACTTGTTATCCGGGGCGCCGGGCATCCGTCGCCGGAAAAAATCATGAGGAACAATCAAGCACTTTTCAGGGAGGCTGTTTTTAATGGTTAAAAAAAGTTTAATTCTGGCGCTAATTTTTGTCCTGCCGGCCGTGCTGGCGTTGCCGGCGGAGGCTAAATTTAGGGATGTTATTAATTTTGAAGACAGCCAGTTTGTAAGTATGCAGAATATGGAAATGTTTCATCGATATCAAAAATTCTCAGATACTGAGGAAGATACTTTCGAGCGAACAACCCTGAAATATCAGCTCACATACGGGGTATTGAAAAATTTTGAAGTTGGGATTTATATTCCGGTTCATTTTTATGAAGATGGTAACAACGGTATTGGGGACGCCGGGATGTACCAGAAGTTTTTATTTACCGAACAGGAGGAAGGCCTGCCCCGGACCAGCGGGGGGTTTGAGTTGATATTCCCGACCGGCGACGAGGATGATCTGCCCGATGCTTCCGATGAACTTGATGCCCGCCTTTTCTTTACCGTTGACGGCGATTTTGACCAGGACTGGCGCTGGCTGGCCAATGTTGCTTACCGCTATTACGGCCAGAGCGAGGATGATGATCGTTTTGAATATAATACGGCTCTCCGGGTGAAAAGTGGTCCCCGGTTAAAATTTGTGGGTGAGCTTAACGGGCATTCCGGCGGCCGGCCGGACCAGAGTGAGCTTTACTTTGCCCCGGGGATTATTTTTGAACCGCGTGAGGGGTTTAATTTTACTGTTTCGGCACCTTTCGGGATTGGTGGCGATGCAGCCGATCATAAATCTAACTTTCAATTTGGAATCGAATTTTAAATAACCAGGGGAGTTAACAGCCAATGGACTGGAAAAAAATTTATTTCTATATAAAAGATAACCCGGAATGGTTTATATTAGGCTTAGTAATTATTCTCTTGATCGGGGGCGGAAGCGGCTATTATTACCATACCCGCCAGCAGGAGGAAGCCCGGGTGCGCCAGCAATTTAACCGGGTGTTCTTTTTTTACAGCCGGGCGGAAGCCCCCGGTCAATTTGAACAGGTTTCCCAGCAGCTAAATCATCTTCTTGGCCAGTATCCTCATACGGAAATGCGGGATAAAATTCTATATTTCCTGGGAAAAAGCCATTACCGGCGGGAAGAATACGAAAGAGCCATCCAGCATTTTTTGGAAGTGGCCCGTAATTTCCCGGACAGTATTTTTTATGAAAGCAGCCGGCTTCATGCCGGGTATTGTTATTACCAGCTTGGCCGGACTTCTGAAGCTTTGAACCAGTTTGGCCGGCTTGAGACTCTCGATCCGGGGGACCCCGCTTACCAGGAAGCACTCTGGCAGCAGGGGTTAATTCTGTGGGAACAGCAGGAACATGAAAAAGCCCGCGAAGTCCTGGACAGGCTGGTTGAAACTGCCCCCGAAGCAGATTCCTACTGGTTGCGGCGGGCCCGGGGATTACTGGCAGAGATTTCTGCATGAATTGATGAATTTTTTCAGAAAAATACCGCAGTTACTTGATGATCTTCCCGGCTGGGTGACGATTCCTCTTCTGTTAATAGAAATTTTTGTTCTTGTATTGCTGGTTTTCTGGCTTTATATTACCCGCGCAGTCAGCACCGTTGAAGTTCCCGATGTCATGGGACAAAAATTACCCGCCGCCGAGGAGTTGCTTAACCGCCATGGATTATCGCTGCGGGTAGAATGGGAATCCAGCATGGAGACTCCCGAAGGCGAGATAATTAACCAGGTGCCCGGGCCGGGAACGGAAATCAAGGAGAACCGGCCGTTAACCGTTTATGCCAGTAAAGGGCCCGAATACCTGCCGGTCCCGGAACTGGAGGGACAGTCGGTGACCGAGGCCCAGAATTTCCTCCAGCGTTTGAGCATGGAAAAAGAATCAGTTGGCCTCGGGCTGGGTCATATCACCAGGGTTCACACCGAAAAGCATTCCTCCAATTATATTATCCGCCAGTTTCCTCCCCCCGGTAGAGAAGTGGTGGCCGGTTCCCAGATTCATGTCCTGGTTAGCCGGGGCAAATGGCCCCGCCGGCGGCCGGTTCCGGAATTTATAGGTCTGAACGAGGAAGAAGCTCGGGAGAAGATAGAAGAATATGAACTGAAGGTTGGCCAGGTGAGGTATGTCCGTGAAGAAAATATGGCGCCGGGAATAGTGCTGAACCAGAGTCCATCACCAAATATTCTTGTTCCCATCAGGCAGCCCGTCCTCTTAACCGTCAATCTCGGCGAGGAGGAAAGAATCGAGCGGACCCGGTATACGACTTTAAAAATAAATCCCCCCCTGGAAATTATCCCCGGTCGTTTGAAGGTAGAATTGACAGATGGGCGCGGGCGGCAGGTAATATTTGATGAACAGGTGGATCCCGGCAAAAAGGTTGAAATTTTTACCGGGGTTCAAGGTTCGGGGCGTCTGGCTATCTACTGGAACGGAGAGTTGCTCCGTTACCGATCACTGGAGGAGACAGGATGAAACTATTTCCCTCGCTGCTTTCCGCTGATTTTTCCTGTCTGCAGAAATCTTTGCAGCCGCTAATTGAAGCAGGTATGGAAAATTTCCATCTTGATATCATGGATGGGCATTTTGTGCCCAATATTTCCTACGGGCCCCCGGTGGTCAAGACGATTGTGGATCGTTTCCCCGGCTTGAACTGGGATGCTCATTTGATGATGGAAAATCCCCGGTTGCTGTTTGAAACTTTTCTTGAACTTGGAGTGGACTCAATTTCAATTCATGCCGAAATAGAAGCGGATATTAATTATTTCAAACGTCTCAGCCGGGATTATAACAGTAAGCTGGGCCTGGTGCTTAATCCGGATACTCCTGTTGAACCCCATAGCCGGAAGATATCTGAAGTTGACTACTTGCTCTTGATGGCCGTGCAGCCCGGTTTTGGCGGCCAGTCATTCCAGGATAAAGTCCTGGCTAAAATCGAAAAAATTAAAGCATTTAACCGTTGCCCCCTGCAGATCGACGGTGGAATTAACGAAAAGTCGATAACTAAAGCTGCCCGGGCGGGGATTGACTGGTTTGTGGCCGGTTCGGCAATTTTTGCCGCTGCTGACCCGGGGCAAGAAGCTAAAAAATTAATCGACCTGGCCAGCAAAAATTAAAAATAAAAGGCGGTTCCTTTTTTAGCCTGGATGATTGTTCCGCCGTATTCTTCCCGAATTTCTGCCGCTATTTCCGAAAAAGAGACGGGGATTTCCGTGGTATTGTAATGGAAAGGAACCAGCGCCGAAACGTTTGATTTCCGGGCTATATTCCCGAGCTGGCGGGCGGAAGTGTGGGATTTTTTAAAATAACGGCTGTATGCTTCAGTTCCCTGGCAGTCGTGAATCAAAACATCGGCGCCCCGGCTGCTGCTAACGATTTCCTCCGCCGGGGCCGAGTCGCTTGAATAGACAATTTTTTGTGATTCAGTATTTATTTTCAATCCGATTCCCGGTCGGGAATGATTCGTGGGTAATGTTTTTATTGAGAATTCATCCGTAAGCTGAATACGATCCGTTTTTTTGGAACTCACTTCCTTGAAATCTATCTCCAAATATCGGCCCTCTTCCCGGAGATCGTAGGCTTCTAACGATTTTTTCAGGCGGGGCAGGGCTTCTTTCACGCTCCATAATTTTATCGACCGGCAGCTGTTGTAAAAAGAATGGGAGAGAAAGGGTAAACCATAGGCATGGTCGGGATGACTGTGGGTTATTATCACGCCATCTAAACTGGTATGATCCAGGTTCTGTTCCCGGAGGAGAGCCGGTATGTTCCCGCCGCAGTCGATTAAAAAAGAGTTTCCCCCCACGGAAAGGTGTATACAGGCTGTTGAATCGCCTTCCGGGGTTATTGTTGAAGAAGCTCCAATTATTTTTAATTCACCGCTTATCATGGCCGGGCTCCTTTCGATTATAAGATTAAGTCCATTTTATTGTGTAAAAATGGCTTTTGTTCGGTATATAAGCCT
>CAZKRS010000062.1:0-5937 GCA_964555265.1 uncultured bacterium
GAACATTGTAAAAACACGGGGCCGTTCGGACCGTCAAAACCAGGAGTTTGCCGCCAGTGCCGCTGAAGCCGAACCTTTTTATCCGATGATGGTTCTTGTTGACGGGGGTTCGGCCAGCGGTTCAGAAATTGTTGCCGGGGCCTTAAAAGATCACGGCCGGGCTATTGTAGCCGGTGATACTACCTTCGGGAAGGCTAACGTCCAGTCCGTATTTCCGCTTGATGACGGCTCTGCTCTTAAGCTGACCACCGCCCGTTATTTTACTCCTGATGACCATAAAATCCATGGCCAGGGGATTCCGCCCCAGCTTCCTGTGAAGCAGGATTACCCTGACACCGAGCAACAAAAAGAAATAAATAGGTTGAGCCGCGGGGATACAGTGTTGAATTTTATTCGCAATAACCCGGATCCTGCTGAAGAAGAAGTTGTACAGTTTATTGAACAGCTGCGGGATCAGGAATTTACACTTGATGAAGAATTTATCAGGTTTGAAATTTACAGGCAGCAGCAGGCCCGGGAAGGGAAGACTGCTGTTCGTTCTCCGGCAACCGATCCTCAGCTGGAACGGGCGCTTTCCCGGTTTCGAACAACTCTCGAGCTTGACCCCTGGCAGGTTCAACCGGCGCTGGATATTTTAATCGAAGAACAATGAAAAAAAGAACCGTATTTATTGCAATTTTTGCCGGAATAACTGTGTTTGTAGCCGGCGGTATTATTCTGCGTTTCCTTTTGACCCCGGGGGGATTGGCAGATTATCCCCTCCAGTCTTTTGAAAATTCCTATACCATACTTGCCGATGAGGCTGAAAATAGAAACCGGCTTCCGGATCAGGATTCAACCGCCGCTCCAAAAGTGGCGATAGTTATAGATGACCTGGGCTGGAGTACCGAGGCGGTTCCCGTGCTGGAAGAGATTTCTGCCCCCCTGACAATGGCTCTGCTTCCCAAACGGCCCGAGAGTATGAATTTATACCGCCGGTGGATAGATCGGTTCGAATTCATTCTCCACATGCCCATGGAACCCGAAGGTTATCCTGACGATGACCCGGGCGAGCAGGCGCTTTTTACTTCTATGTCCGGAGAAGAAATAAGAAAGACACTGGACGCGGTTCTCGAGCGTTATCCCCGGGTCGTGGGTATGAATAACCACATGGGCTCGGAATTTATTTCCTACCGCCCGGGGATGGAAGTGGTTATGGAAGTGCTTGCCCGCCGAAATCTTTTCTTTCTTGATAGTAATACGACCGCTGCTTCGGTTGCCATGGACGTGGCTCCCCGCCATAATGTCCCGGCGGTGAAGAATAATGTCTTTCTTGATTTGCGAACTGATAAAGAACATATTCGGGGCCAGTTTCGGCGTTTAATCGATAGAGCGGTCGAAAAAGGAGCGGCAATTGGAATTGGCCATATTCAATCCTATAATACCGCCCTTGTCCTTCGGGAGTTGATTCCCGAATATAAACAGGAGGGGATAGAGTTTGTTTACCTGAGTGAGCTTATTGAATTACCCCACCTCCAATATCAACCCCCCCGGGGACTGGATGATTACTGAAGGACCTGATTGTTCCAGAATAGCATGGTTAAATTTTTAAATACATGATAAAATACCCCTTCTTTAAAAAGATCAGTATTTCATTAATTTCTTAAAGGGGCGCCATAATGAGTGCTTATCCTGAACTGGAAGAATTAACAACCACGGTGCGGCGGGATATAGTTGAGATGATCCATGCAGCCGGTAGCGGTCATCCCGGCGGTTCACTTTCCATGGTTGAAATTTTAGTTGCACTTTTTTTTGAAGTTCTTGAAAAAAAACCGCAGCATCCCCTCTGGGCTGACCGGGACAGGTTGGTATTAAGCAAAGGTCACGGTGTCCCGGCCCTCTATTCTGTTCTGGCCCGAGCAGGTTATTTTTCCGTTGATAAACTGAAAAACCTACGAAAACTTGGCAGTCCGCTCCAGGGGCATCCCGATTATTCCCGTCTGCCCGCTGTGGAAGCCTCCACTGGCTCGCTGGGCCAGGGATTGTCAATAGCTGCCGGAATGGCTCTTGCCGCCCGGCTGCAAAATCGTGATTATCATACTTATTGTCTGGTGGGAGACGGGGAGAGTGATGAAGGACAAATCTGGGAGGCGGCTCTGTTTTCGCCGCAGCATGATCTTACCAACCTGACGGTTATCGTGGATTATAATAAATACCAGCTTGACGGCTCTGTTGACGATATTCTTCCCCTGGAACCTTTTGTTGAAAAATGGGAGTCTTTCAACTGGAAGACCACCCGGGCCAACGGGCATGACCTGGAAACAATGATCCGGGTTCTTGAGGAGGCCAAGCAGGATAAGGATTACCCCCATGCTATTATTGCCGATACCGTTAAGGGGAAAGGGATTTCATTTATGGAAGCAAACAACGATTTTCACGGCCGGGCTCCCACCGACGAAGAACTTGAGCAGGCCCTGGAAGAACTTAATTCTCAGAAATCCGGTGTAAAATAATGGAATTTAAACGAGGACTGGCCACCCGCACGGCTTACGGTGAAGTGCTGGCGGAACTGGGCGAAGAAAATGAAGATATTGTTGTTCTTGACGGCGATCTTTCAAAATCTACCCGGACCTATATGTTTGCAGAGAAATTTCCGGATAGATTTTTTAACGTCGGAATCCAGGAGGCAAATATGGTCGGTCTGGCAGCCGGACTTGCTTCGGCAGGAATGATTCCTTTTGTCAGCAGTTTTGCCTGTTTTTTGACCTCCCGGGCTTTTGACCAGATGCGGGTTTCGGTGGCTTATGCCGAACTGCCCGTTAAGTTTGTAGCTTCTCACGGCGGAATTAGCGGCGGTGAAGATGGGGTTACCCAGCAGAGTATTGCTGACCTGGCCCTGATGGCTTCTCTTCCGGAAGTGGCCGTGTGTGTTCCGGCCGATGAACATGCCGCCCGCTCGCTTGTGCCCCAGCTTTTGGAGCGGCCAACTCCCTGTTATCTACGCACCGGCCGTCCAAAAGCTCCCGTAGTTTACGAACCCGGAGTTGAGGTCTCTCTGGGCGAGGCTTACGTGGTTCGGGAGGGTGAAGACCTTACCATAGTTACCCAGGGGTTGCTCGTGGCGGAGTCCCTTAAGGCTGCGGAAAAACTCTCCGCCGCCGGTATAGAAGCGGAAGTTATTGATGCCCATACTATGAAACCTTTTGATAAACAAACGGTCGGCAAGTCGGCCAGCAAAACCGGCCGGGTGGTTGTGGCCGAAGAACATCAGATCTGGGGCGGACTTTCCAGCACCGTTGCTCGCGAACTTTCCTCATTTTGCCCGGTTCCGATGGAATTTGTGGCTATTGAAGATACTTATGCCGAGTCGGGCCCCGGTTATGAACTGCTGGAGAAATACGGACTGACTGCTCCCGCGATTGTAGACGCCGCTAATACGGTTATCGAGAGGTAAATTTCTTGTCAGCTGCTTTTGCTGGAGGCTAAAAAATATTTCCTATCTTGAACTGGAAAACTTAACTGTCCAGAATGAAAATAGAAAAATTTTTGATCAGTTTTCAGCAGATTACAAAAGCGGCCAGTGGGTCCATTTTTTAACCGGTAGTCCTGAGGAGGCCGCTGTAGTTTGCGGCTGTCTTGCCTCCTATCACTGGCCCGATAAGGGGCAAATCAGCTGGGAAGAAAAAGATGTTTTTGCTGATTTAAAATGGTATAGGTCCCGCCTGTTAAGTTTTGATTCCCACCAGGATTTATTTGACCGGCTGACAGTGAGGGCGAATTTGCAGCTGTATGCTGATTTTTTCTCCGTTGAATCAACCGTTGATAAAAAAATATTGGGGTTTGTAGACCAGGATCAATACGTTTGTTTTCTTGACAGCTATCAAATCAGCCGGCTAAAACTATCAATTCTCATGTTTATTTCCCGGCCCCTGTTTTTTTATGCGAATCCTTTTGTCCAGCTAAACCCTGGCCAGCAGAGTAGCGTAAGCAAACTTTTTAAACGGCTGGTAAGACCGGGCTGTCTTTTAGTAACGGCGGGAACTGTTCCAGCGGTAAAGGCAGATACTATTGAGAATATTGCCGGCTGATTATAACCAGGGAGTTTTTTTGAAATGACTGAACTTTTTCAGCAACTAAAACTTGATTTCCGGATAATGACCCTGGATCTGGAGGAGTTTCTGTTCGCCTTGATCTGTGATTTGCTGCTGTTGATTCCCGGTTACGCCTTGATCTATTTTTTACCGGAATTTTCAACCAGTGTTGCGGCGCTTATGATCTGCCTGGTTGTGGTTATAAATGGAATTTTATTAATTCCCCGGCCTGTTTTTCGTGAGCGGAACAACAATTGGATTTTCCAGGCCTGTGCGTCGGGGATGTTTCCTCAGCATTATTATCTTGCCAAAATCATCTCCGGGTTTCTCAGCCTCTTTTCTATTTCATATATTTTTTATCTCTTTCTGCAGATATTTTTCTACCGGCAGATCCGGTGGCTGATCGGGGGAACGCTGATATTATTTTTACTTGTCCCCGCCGTGGTCCTGGTCCTGGTTTTATGCACTTTGATTTCTGTTGACAATAATAAAATATTGGCCCTGGCGCTGGCCGGGCCGCTGCTTTTACCTGCTGTCTTTGCCGGGTATATTCTTTTTTATAATCTTGGGAAACAGTTTGCCCTCAGCCGGGCCTGGGCTTACTGGTTGTCCAGTTATAATTTAATATTTTTGGTTGCCGGCTGGTTTCTTTCCGAATATTTGTGGGAGGAATTTTACTGGTGAAAATTTTGCGGCGGCTGACGGATTTTGGATTGCTGGTTATATTGTTGATCTGGTTTAATTGGCTTCTGTCCGGGATTGATCCGGAAGCGAGCCTGTTTTACCTCTGGGCGGTGGCTTTTAATCACATCTACTACAGTCTGCTTGCAGTCATGTTGCTGGCTGTTTTTATCCTGGGACTGCTGGGTCTTCTTGTCCTGCTTTTTTCCTGGAGCGAAGGAATGCACTGGATGAGAGCTGCTGCCGAAAGCGGCTATTTCTTCTCCGGTATAATACTGCTGGTTGGTTTTTTTCGCTGGTTGCTGGTAAGCAGAGGCGGTCGAATAGCTGATCCCCTCTGGCTTACCTTTGTGCTTATCTGGTTAATGTATGGTGCCTGGTTCTGGTTGCTGAAGGTGGGAAATAAGAACCATTCTACTAATGTTTCTTTGGCGATTTACGGTCTGCTTTTCTGGGTTATGCTTCCCCTGGGAGCCAGCGCATTTAGTTTTGGTGGCTTGACCTATTCGCCCGCGGCAACGGTCCCGGTAACCTTCCGGGCGCTTCTGACGGGGACGGGGATCAGTTTTCTCTTTTTTGTTCGGTTTTATACCCATGCCCTGAAAAAATTACGCCAGAGTTAGGATTAGCCAGGTTCGCCTGATCTCTTCCTGAAAATTCTTAATCTTTTTGATAAAATATTAAGAATTTTAGAAGTATTTTTAAATTCCGGAGGATAACTATGGTTAACAATAAAAAACGCTGGATTAATATACATGGTGCCCGTGAGCATAACCTTGATAACCTGGACGTTCAGATCCCCCGGGAAAAACTTACGGTCGTCACCGGTCTTTCCGGATCGGGAAAATCTTCGCTTGCCTTTGATACCCTGTATGCTGAGGGTCAGCGCCGGTTCGTGGAATCGCTTTCAGCCTACGCCCGTCGCTTTTTGGGTCAACTTGAAAAACCGGACGTCGAACGGATTGACGGCCTGACGCCCACTATTGCTATCCAGCAGAAAAACCATTCCCACAACCCTCGCTCAACCGTGGGAACGGTTACGGAAATATATGACTACATGCGTCTTCTTTTTGCCCGGGTGGGCGAGGTTTACTGTCCAGAGTGTTCCCATCCGATTGAAGCAACTACAATTGATCGGATGGTCGATGAGGTTTTTACTCGTGAGGAGGGCAGCCGGCTGCTGATA
>CAZKRS010000062.1:5947-8768 GCA_964555265.1 uncultured bacterium
CCGGGGCAGAAAGGGCGAATACAAGGATGAAATGAAAAAACTTCAGCGGGAGGGGTTCCCCCGGGTTCGGGTTGACGGGGAGACTATCCGTCTTGACCACAGCGGTATTCCGGCGCTGGAGCAGGAAGAAAAACATACGATTGAAGTTATAGTTGACCGGATCAAACTCAAGAAAACAGAGGATACTAAGAGCAGGCTTACCGACTCCATGGAGCTGGCCGCTCAGCTGTCCGACGGACTGGTAACCGTCGAAGACCATGACAGCGGGGCAAGCCGGACGATGAGTGAACAGTTTGCCTGCCCGGAGTGCGGGTTTTCCTATTCTGAAGTCGAACCGCGCATTTTTTCATTCAACAGTCCCTACGGTGCCTGCGAGACCTGTGACGGGTTGGGCCATGACCAGCGAGTAGACCCCGATTTAATTTTTGACGATCGGCTTTCACTGGCCGAAGGGGCCCTGAAACCGTTCAGCAGTTCTTCTTCCACCTGGTTTCAGCAGCAGATACGCTCGCTGGCCCGCCGTTATGATATTGATATGGAGACACCTATAGAAAAGTTAAGAGAGAAACAGAAAAATATTCTCCTTTACGGAACGGAAGAAAAAGTTGATTTTTCGTTTTCTTCCCGGGCCGGGGCATATAGTTTTCAGGGTAATTTTGAAGGGGCGGTGCCCCTGGTTTGGAAACGTTACAAGCGTTCGTCGGGGAAACGAGTTCGCCGGGCAATGGAAAATTACATGTCCCGGGTCCCCTGTTCGGAATGTTCCGGCCGGCGGCTGAAAGAATCCAGCCTTTCGATTCTTATTGAAGGTCAAAATATAGCCGAATGTTGCGAGATGCACCTGGATGAATTGAAAGAATTTATTGCCGCCCTGGAATTTTCGGGGATGGAGGAACAAATTGCGCGCCCCATACTACGGGAAATAATTGACAGATTATCTTTTCTCGAAAATGTTGGCCTGCAGTATCTGACTTTATCCCGGCAAGCTGGAAGCCTGTCCGGCGGGGAAGCGCAGAGGATTCGTCTTGCCACCCAGATCGGGTCCCGGCTGGCCGGTGTAACCTACGTTCTTGATGAACCAACAATTGGACTGCACAGTCGCGATAATTCCCGGTTGCTCTCCACACTGGAAGATCTGCGTGATCTTGATAATACGGTTGTCGTAGTTGAACATGAAGAACAGACGATTCGCAGTGCTGATCACGTGATTGATCTTGGACCCGGTGCCGGCCAGCACGGCGGAGAAATCATGTTCCAGGGGGAGCAGGAGGATTTGGTTGAAGCCGAAGACAGTCTTACCGCGGCTTACCTCAGGGGCGATAAAAAGGTTCCGCTTCCCGAAGAGAGAAGAAAACCGGATGATTTTTTAACGGTTAACGGTGCCCGGGGCCATAACCTTAAGAATATAGATGTGGATATCCCGCTCGAAGTTTTTTCCTGCGTAACCGGTGTTTCCGGTTCCGGAAAAAGCTCACTCCTGTATGAGACCCTTTTTCGCCATCTTAAGCGCCATTTCTACAGCTCCACTGAACGGCCGCTTGATTTTGACGGTGTTGAAGGTTTGGAACAGATTGGAAAAGTGGTTAACGTCGATCAGTCGCCGATAGGGCGAACTCCCCGCTCCAATACTGCAACTTATACCGGCGTTTTTACGCCTGTTCGAGAATTGTTCGCCGATTTACCGGAGGCTAAAATGCGGGGTTATGATAAGGGAAGGTTCAGTTTCAACGTTAAAGGCGGTCGCTGTGAGAACTGTGGCGGCGCCGGCCGGGAACAGATTGAGATGCATTTTCTTCCCGACGTCTATGTTACCTGTGACGAGTGTGGTGGCAAGCGTTACAACTCAGAGACGCTGGAGGTGCGCTACCGGGGAAAATCTATCGCCGATGTTCTGGAGATGCCGGTTGAAGAGGCACTGGAGTTTTTTGAAAAAATCCCCAAGATTCGCCGGCGCTTGAAAACTTTGAATGATGTTGGGCTGGGGTATATAAAACTTGGCCAACCGGCCACTACACTCTCGGGGGGAGAGGCCCAGCGGGTGAAGTTGGCCTCCGAGCTGTCCCGGGTTCAGACCGGCGATACCATCTACCTGCTTGATGAACCAACCACCGGACTTCATAAGGAGGATATCCGCAAGCTGCTCCAGGTTCTCCACCGGCTGGTCGATAACGGTAATACGGTGGTGGTGATTGAACATAACATGGAAGTTATAAAAAATTCCGACTGGATTATAGACCTGGGCCCCGAGGGCGGAGAAAAAGGGGGCCGGGTTGTCTACTCCGGCCCGACCGATAAAATAGTAGAATCCAAGGATTCCTACACCGCAGATTACCTGGAAAAATTTTTGTAAGCCTCCAAGGAGCGACACATGAAAACAGTTGGCTTGTTAGCTAGTTGGCTGGTTTATTAGCTTTCAACTTTGAACTTTTAACTTTCAGCTGAATTTAAGCCCTGCAAAGGCGAAATAGCAAAGATTATTCAGTACCTTGTTACTGGTCACTCTAATTTCTTGATCAGGTCAGCCATCCGCCGGCCCAGATTCTCACATTCCTGGCGGGCTCGCTCGTCGGGAGCTCCCACTGCGCAGGGTCCGTAATGGTCTCCCTCGGGATCTCCCTGGACAATAATCCCGTGGATAAGCAGGCCTTCCAGGATGCTGAGGACTGTTGTTTCGTTTCCTCCCCCCAGGTGGCCCGCCGAAGCAAATGCTCCCCCGACCTTGCCGTCCAGCTTACCGTGGAACTGGACGCTTTCATCCAGAAATTTTTTTATCTCCGCAGCCATTGTTCCGTAGTAGGTGGGAGAACCGATGATTATTCCA
>CAZKRS010000063.1:0-8753 GCA_964555265.1 uncultured bacterium
GGTCAAGGTCCAGCATGCTCTTGTCACCGAGCACCTGGGCCTGGATAAGCTTCTCAGTGTGATCGGTGGTTCTTTTGGCGGTATGCAGGTGCTGCAGTGGGCAATAGATTATCCTGAAGTGGTCCATTCGGCGCTGCCGATTGCTTCTTCAGCCCGTCTCAGCGCCCAGGCCATTGCTTTTGACGAGGTCGGGCGGCAGGCCATCTACAGCGATCCGAACTGGAACCGTGGTGATTATTACGATGCCGACCCACCTCACCGGGGACTGGCTATTGCCCGGATGATCGGGCATATTACCTATCTGAGCGATGAATCCATGCGGGAGAAGTTCGGTCGTTCCCTCCAGGATAAAGACACGGTCGGGTATGATTTTGGTCCCCCGGATTTCCAGGTGGAAAGTTACCTGCGCTACCAGGGGGACAGTTTTGTCCAGCGGTTTGATGCCAACAGTTACCTTTATTTGACCAAGACTATGGATTATTTTGATCTTGCCGAGCGGTATGGTTCGCTCGTGGATGCCTTCCGGGAAACCACCAGCCGTTTTTTCCTGATTTCGTTTACCGGCGACTGGTTGTTTCCGACCTACCAGTCCCGGGAGATCGTCCGGGCGCTGCACGCCAACGCAGTTCCCGCCAGTTTTTGCGAGATAGATTCGGATTACGGGCATGATGTTTTTCTGCTGGAGAATGAAGCCTTAAACCAGGTTATCCGGGATTATCTTGATAATAATTACCGTATGCTTTCAGATCCGGACAGGGAAGGGGATTAACAGTGCGTATAGATTACCAGTTCATAGAGAAACATGTTCCCCGGGGAGCCCGGGTGCTTGACCTGGGCTGTGGTGACGGGGCCCTGCTGGAAGAACTTGGTCAGAAAAGAGATGTGGAAGGGATAGGAATAGAGATTGACGAGCAGTCCGTCCAGCAGTGTATAAGCCGGGGGATTCCCGTCTACCACGGTGATATGCTCGAGAGCTGTTCGATGTTTGACGATAAATCTTTCGATTTTGTAATTCTCAGCCAGACGCTCCAGCAGTCGCTGGACCCGGTGCGAGTTATAGAAGAGATGCTGAGGATCGGTCATAAATGTATTATCAGTTTTCCTAATTTTGGTCACTGGCCGGTGCGGCTGAAATTGTTATTCACCGGCCGAATGCCGGTAACAGAAAATTTCCCCTACAGCTGGTATGAATCCCCCAACGTCAATCTGCTTACTATCAATGATTTTGTATCTTTCTGCAAAGAAAGGAATTTGAAGATAGTTGACCGGGTATTTTTCACCACCGGTTTTTACCGCCCCCCCTCTTTCGCCGCCAATCTACTGGCGGCTTCCGCAGTATTCGTCCTCGAAGACTGAATTTATTTCATAAATTACCTGTGCTCTCCCAGGGTTCTGGTTACAAACCAGGGAAGAATAAATAAGGTCTCTGATGATCTCATTCTCGCAGCCCTCCGGGCTGCTCCGAGGTTTATATCCCGCATAACAGGAACCTCCTGTCCCTTGCGGGTTATAAAATTCCGATAATCAGAAACCTCATTTATCTGTAAATGGATTACTGGGAGAATACAAATTACCAAATAATTGTAAAACCTGACTTATATTGAATATTTTAAATTTTCCTTAAAACCCCGGAGGAACGACAGTGGTTTATGAAAGTGCGGGGCGCGAGGAGCGAGGTGCGGGGAGCTAAACCCACAAAATCAAACCCTGAAAAAGCGAACTACAAAAACCTGTTATGTCGGCCATGCAGGCCTTAATATAAATCAAATCCATTTACCCAGGGTTTACACCCTTGGGCTGGGATTATGCCGGCCTTTCAGGCCTGAAATCTTTTAATCTGCAAACTTTGTCACAATTTAATTTTCGGGTTGCACCTTGTTTTTAAGCCCCGAGGGGGCGACATACCCATAGCCCAGGGCGTGAGCCCTGGGTTTAAGGGTTAAAAAATATTAAGCCCTGAAAGGGCGAAATAACAAGCCCTACTATTTCGGCCCTGCAGGCCTTAAAAACTATTACACTTCTAGCCCAGAGCGTAAGTTAGTTGGCCAGTTGGCTAGTTACCTGGTTAGCTGGCTTGTTGGCTTTCAGCTTTAGACTTTTAGCTTTCAGCTGAATCTATGTTGGCCCGGGAGGGAAAGCGCGGGATTTTATTGTGGTAGATTTTGATAGAGGTTATTGGAAGGGCAACCACATACTGCGAAGTAACGGACTATGATTACCGGGGTTTTCCGACCGGGAGGATTAGCAGGGGTTCTTCATCATCCAGGCGCAGGGTTTCGCTGACTGCGTCGTCGGAGAAGGCGCCGATAGACACCGTGCCCAGGCCCAGTGTTTCGGCCTGCAGGTAGACGTTCTGGGCGACGTGGCCCACTTCCATGTGAGTATAGCGTTCGGCCCGGTCGCCGTAGCGGGGGACTATCCGCTCGTAGAGGGCGGTTAAGACGATGTTCAGGGGTGCTGCGCCGACCCAATCCTGGCCGAGGGCATCCGACTGGAGTTGAGCGGCCAGATCTTTTTCCATGATTTTTTCTAGCGCATGTTCTTCGGGCAGATACCTGTAAAGACCGGGTTCAAATCCTTCAACATTACTGATGGCCACAAAAGTTTCAAGCGGATATAAAGCTCCCGCGGAAGGAGCGGTTCGAAAATTTCTTTGTTCATCGGTAATCCCCTGGGCCGCCCAGAGCAACTGGCTCAACTGTCCGCTGTCGAGGCTTACATCCTGAAACTGTCGCCGGGAGCGTCTATCCTCCAGGGTTTCTTCAAGCGAAACTTCGCTTGTCCGTTGAGGTTCGGGTAATTGCATCGTTTCACCCCTTTGAGCCGCCCGGTTTTCAGGACGGTTCAGACTAAAAATTACGGTAATTACAATCAGAACCACCAGGAAAGCCAGAACATATTTTTTCATGTTTTATTACCTCCCGACTATTGAAATTTTGTCCCTTTAAAAGTTAGCATATATATAGAGGCAATGCAAAACCTGAGTATAAAAAATTTCGGAGGTGGGAAATAAAATGGACAGTTATGAAAAACAGTTGCTGGAACTTACCACCCCGGCGGCCCCTGAGTTGATTGAGACCGGTGAGGGAGAGAATATTCGCTGTTTTAGCTGCGGACACAGCTGCTCAATCAGCTCCGGGGGGTATGGGGTCTGTAACATGCGAAAGAATGTGGAGGGCGAGCTGCGGGTTCCTTATGGTTATGTATCAAGCCTGAGCGTGGATCCGATGGAGAAGAAACCATTTTTTCACGCCCTGCCCGGCCAGGGGGCTCTTTCTTATGGTATGCTGGGTTGTAATTTTAGCTGTCCATACTGCCAGAACTGGCATATCTCCCAGACCCTCTGTGATCCTGAAGCCCGGGTGAGTCCCCGGGAGATAACTGTTGAACAGATTATTCAAAAAGCGGTAAATTCAGGAGTGGATTGTGTTGTTTCCACCTACAACGAGCCTTTAATTACCAGCGAGTGGAACCGGGCTGTTTTTGAGAAGGCCAAAGAGGAGGATATGGTTACCGGTTATGTATCCAACGGTTATGCTTCCGAACAGGTGCTGGAATATCTCCAGGGAGTTACCGATCTGTTTAATGTTGATTTTAAGGCCTTCAGCCCAGATGTTTACCGCAAACTCGGCGGAGATGCCCGGAAGATGCGTGAAAATATCCGGCGGATCTATCGGATGGGGTTTCACCTGGAGGTCATCACTCTTGTTGTTCCCGGCCAGACGGATGACCGGGAGGAGCTCGAGCGGATGGCCGAATTTTTAGTATCTGTTTCACCGGAGATACCCTGGCACCTGACGGCGTTTCGCGGCGCCTATAAATGGCGTTCACATTCTTCGACCCGACCGGAGACGCTAAAGATGGCCTGTGAAATCGCCCGCGAAGCCGGGATGAACCATGTTTACTGCGGCAATCTTCCCGGGCAGATAGAAGGGGCGGAAAATACAACCTGCCCGGACTGCGGGAAGCTGCTAATTGAAAGGTTAGGTTACAGTATCAGGGACGTAAATCTGCGGGGAGATGAATGTCCGGACTGCAGCCGGAAAATATACGGGCTGTTTTAAACGCAGACGATTATTATCCGGCTGGCAGAAGAGAAAAATGTATCCGCCGGGCGATGGTTTCAAACCCGAATTTATGGTAAAAGTTGACAGCCGCCCTGTTTTTTTGACTTGTTTTTAATTCCACGTATTTTATATTCTTTTTGTTAAGAAGAGCCAGTCCCCGGCGGAGAAGGAAACTTCCCAGGCCCTGGTTTTTAAAATCAGGATGGACCTGAAGATATGAAACAGTACCACTGTTAATGTTTAGGAAGGGACTGTTAGTTGTTTTAACCAGGCAGTAACCGGCAATTTTGTCGTTGTTATGGATGAGAATTATTTCGTGGCTGTTTTCATTTTTTCTAATTGCGCCGAGCCATTTCCAGTAGATCTTTTGAACCTTATCCGCGGGGTAAGCGGGGAAATCAAAAAGATGCCCCTGGTTATAATAACTGATCAGCCCGCCCAGCCGGTCATTATTTATTTCTCCGGGATCAGCAGCAAGTTTTAATTTTTGGCCGGGTGTTCCGGGAGTTTTCAATTTTTCATCCAGGGTTCGATACATGATGAACTCCCGGGTTATTTTTTGATAGCCTTTCATTTCTTCAAGTAAACGGCTGGCGGCTTGATTTGGTTCCGGTTGTTGAAAATTAACCCGGGCCTCGGGATAGCAGTTACGGAGTTTTTTAAAAATTTCCCGGCGAATATCATTGTCATTCTCTTTGATTAATTCCCAGCTGCCGCTGTAAATTTCTTGATTTAAAATTTGAGAATGAAGGGGGGAAGGAGAAATTTTGATCAACCCTACCGGCTGGTTTTGCAGGCTGGCTGTAATAAACCTGGAATCTTCGTTGCCATAAAGACTGGCTTTAACCTGCCGGGGGAGATCAAGTCCCTGCAGTTTTTTTCGATTTTTTTCGTACGGATAATTGCGGGCAAGTTCGATCAGCTTGCGAGTCCAGCTTTCCGGGAGAGAATTGCGTATCTGTATTTCCGGAGAAGTTTTTATTCTATTTCCCACCGTGCTTCAAGTCCTCTCAGGTCAAGATGAACATAGGGGGAGGAAACCCTGTTTTTAACGTCATGATCGCTGTATATTCCAATGCCTCCTTTCCAACCCCTTTCTTCACGAATTTCCTCGGCAATTTCCGCAACCACCCGGGCATCTTCAATTGTGCGCCGGCCGTCGGCGTTCAAATCGTCCATTCTGCCGTCCCGGGTGCTGTCAATAATCAAATCAACTGCGTCCCCAAACTGGTGCCGGCTGTAGAGAGCCTTCAAAGATTCGCCTTCGGTGGCCTCACCGAGGTTATACTCCGGATTGCGGGCTCCGCATAAAAGTTTGATCCGGGAGGGATATCCCGCCCGGACAAGTTTTTTTCGAAGTTCGTTCAGTTCAGTAATCAACCGCCTGTCCAGGGGAATATAATGGGGATATTCGGGTAAAATCTCTTCCCGATAATACCGGTCGTGACTGAACTGTTTCCAGAGAAGTCCGGGTAAGACTTCCGCGTCCTTATTTTCCTCGGTAACCGGATAATACCAGCGTGGTTCCTCATAAACATGGGAGAAAACCTGGACAGAGTAGGGGATAGAAACCGCCCCTTCTTCAATCCAAATTTGTTCCCCTTCATAAATTACCTGAACTCGATTATTTTCCACCGTAAGGGAGTCAACTTCCGGCAGTTCCAGCGGTGTTCCATGAAGAAGTTTGCCGCCCGGCGAATCATCTTCCGGGCTCCGGTAGTAAGGGGCCTCGTTTTTCAGGTTTACCAGCTTGTCCCGCCAGCGGCTGTATCTGCCGGAAACATCCGGGAAATATCCGACGGGATATCCGTTAACGGTGGCAGCACCCGGTTTTTTTTCGCGGGCTACTGCCAGGTTAATTTCCCGGCCGGCGTTTTCAGTCAAATATGAACTGCCGATAAAATCATCCACTTTCCAGTATGAACGGCTAACCTGGTAAATCTTCTCGGAATGTTGTGGGGCTTCGATTGCTACGGTTTCGCCCCGCCCGATGATATCTCCGTCCATAATCCATTTTTTCCGCCGCCGGACCAGGTTATATTTGGCTGAATCCGGTGGAGTAACCCGGGCCTGAAGCTCCAGTTTCTCCCCCGGTTGAACGGGGAGTACAACCGGCCCCCGGTTGAAATTAATGTTGCGATGGCTAACTATTAATTCTGCCGTGGTTTCTCCTTCTTCATAATCGGGACCACAGCCGGTAATAAAAATTAAAACTGATAGTAAAATCAGGGGAAGTATAAGAAATTGTTTAGATTTGTAAGAAAAAATCAATTTATATCACCAATTTTTAGAAGATACGGATTAGCAACCAGGAGAACTGCCCCCAACCATCTTTCCTCCCCGGGAGGGCTTCTTAGAAGATCATGTCCGAAAAATTGTGTAAAAAAACTCCTGTTCTCATTCTTTTTTGCAAGCGAAACTTCCTGTTTCGAAAAAAGGCTTATATACCAAACAAAAGCCATTTTTAGACAATAAAATGGACTTAACCGGTTAGAACTCCTCCGTAGGTTCTGCGCAACCAACTAATATCCTAACATAAAGGTCAAATACTCTTTATAATATCGCCATAAACCGGTTAAAATTTAACGTATAAAAGTCAAGCACAGAATGGAGCTGCTGGTTTATGGAAACTGTTATACATACGCCGGGAAAACTGAAGGTTCCCGGGATTAAACGGGCATTTGAAGAGTATCAAAAACGGATCCAGGACTATAAACTGGTTCATGTCCGGGGATACCCAAAGAGCAGTTCTCCGGATGAATACCTGGTTGCGCTGGACCGGAAGGGCCGGCAGGTTACAACCGGGGCCCTGTCCGGGTGGCTGGAAAATAAATCAAAATCGATCTCCAGGGTACGATTTTTGATTGGCGGCAAACAGGGGCTTTCTAAAGATCACCGGAAAATGTGTGAATGGGAATGGTCGCTGAGCGGTCTTGATATGAACCAGTCGATTGCCGTTTTGGTAGTAGCCGAACAGCTTTACCGCTGTTTTACCAACCGTATTGGCCATCCCTACCATTAAGATGAAAAATTTAATCACTAATTTACACGGAAACATAAAAAAATTGACAAATACTCCCCGGGGACGGTTATTTTTAACGACCCTGTCCGGAATACTGCTGGGACTGGCTTTTCCGCCCTGGGGGTTGTGGTGGCTTATAATTTTTGCTTTTGGATTTCTGTATCCGGCCCTGGCAGAAGCAGTCTGGCCCCGGGAAGTAGCCCGGTCAGGTTTTATTTTTGGTTTTGTTTTTTATCTTGTTCATTGTTACTGGTTTTATTCTTTTCATCCGCTGGCTTTACCGCTGGTTTTGGCCATACTTGGCCTGTGGCACGCGCTGTGGGCCCTGGGGGTCAGGTGGTTTCGAGCCAATCCATTTTATTTTGCCGCCGGCTGGATAGTTCTTGAAGGGTTTCTTGCCCGGGGGTATCTGGCTTTCCCCTGGAGCCGGGTGGCAACTGCTCTTGCCCGGGAGCCGCTTCTTGTTCAACCGGTTGCTTACACCGGTGAAATAGCCTGGGGTGGTCTGTGGGTCCTGGCCAGCTGTCTGCTCGGAAGTTTGCTGGTCGAGATAAAAAAATACCATCTGACCTGGTTTCTTGTGGTTTTAATTCTGATCGCCGGGGGAATTTATGGGGGTTATCTGCGTCGCTCGGGGATAGAGCTTGAGTTTACCGAAGAACGGGTGGTTTTGGTCCAGCATAACGTAAGCTCGGTTCCTGTTCGCCGGGGCCTGGCCAATCAGCAGAAAGAAAAACTGGTGGAGCTGACAGAAAATATAATCCGTCCGGGTGATTTTGTTATCTGGCCCGAGACCTCCCTGCTTGATGAGTTCCGGTTTTTGAATTCCGAAGTAATTTGGCCCTCGGTGACACTCCGGCGGCAGATGGAGAAATTAGTCCCCGGTCAAGCCCGGCTTATGACCGGGGCTCGTTTCTATGATCCCCGGCCGGATGAGCTTGACTATTTGAATGGAGCCCTGGTAATTGACGGTAATGCAGATATAACCGGCTACTACAGCAAAAGAATCCCGGTCCCCGGCGGGGAACACCTACCGTTCATGGGCCGCTGGGACTGGATGGACAGGCTGGGGCGCAGCCTGGGAACTATTGGTTACCGGGGGGACGATAGGGGGGGACTGTTAGATATCAAGGTTGGTGACCGGGAATTTGAAGCTGCCGTCCAGATCTGTTTTGAGGACGCTTTTGATTATTTTGTCCGCCGGCAGGTCCGTGAGGGGGCTGATCTGCTGATAAACATCTCTAATGACAGCTGGTCAAGAAGCAAGGCGTCGCACCATCAGCACGGTCTTCGAGCTCGCCTGCGGGCCGTTGAGACCGGCCGGCCGCTGCTCAGGGTTGGAAACACCGGTCTTTCCGCAATTATTGATCCTTTCGGTGTTTATCACAGATATCTGCCCCCCTACACGTCAGGAACAATCAGGGGGAAAATTCCTCTGAAGACCGGGGACACTTTTTTCATAAAATATGGTCATCTTTTAACGCTTGGGATTTTTTTACTGCTAATCATACCAGGCCGGAAGAACAGTTAGAAAGTTTGAAAGTTAAAACAAACCTTCTAACCGTTAATAGCTATTTTAAGCCCCAACGGGGCGAAACACGATCTTGCGAGCAGGCGATCTTGCGAGCAGGCGCTACAGCAAAGACTAAGGGCAAAAGTCGAAA
>CAZKRS010000064.1:0-8642 GCA_964555265.1 uncultured bacterium
AGATATAAAAGGTAGATATAGATGATAAGAGCAATTTTTCCCATTGCTGATAGATATCTACCGCCGGCAGTTGATTATTCGCAGTAGCAGACGTTGTAATTGAAACCCAGGATATACAGAGCCAAAATATCAATAACCAGGTGGAAATTAATGCTTTTATTTGGTCTTGGCGGTGGGGAGGATTACCTGTCCATAGATTTTGGCGCCTCGGCTATTAAGATTGCCCGGGCTAATTTTTCCGGTTCCGAAGTAAATGTTACCCTTTCTGATTCCCATCCCGTTCCTACAGTGTCCCCCGATGAATTTGTCGAGGTCCACAGTGAAATTCTTGGCAAATTGATTGACAGAAACAGCATTTCCTCCGGCAGTAAAGTGGTTCTTGCCCTTCCGGCCAACAACGTGATTGTCCGAAGAATGGAACTGCCGGCAATGCCCGAGGAAAGACTTGCCCAGGCTATCCGCTACGAAGCTGAAAGCCACATCCCTTTTCCCCTCGACCAGGTAGTAATGGACCACCATGTGATAGAAAAATCGGAGGAAGGGACGGATCTAATCCTGTCGGCGGTGAAAGAAGAAAATCTAAATAAGTTTATTGATGTTATCCATAATGTTGAATTGAACCCTGAAATTATCGATATTGCTGCTTTTGCCAATTTTAATTTTTATAACTATTTAAGAGGGGAAGAATTAAAACCCGCTCCCCCCGCCGAACCCCCTTCCGAACCTGAAGAAGAAGATGAGGAAGAAGCAGAAGAACCGGCGGGTTATGCTCGGGCTATTGTTGATGTTGGGCACGCGAACACGGATATAGTTGTGGCTAAAAACGGAGCACTGGCTTTTGCCCGGTCGGCTTCAGTGGCTGGTGAATCAATAACCGAAGAGATTGCCAAGCAGATGGACATAGATCTTGATGAAGCCCGGGAGTTAAAAGAAGAATACGGCCACCTCCCCCTTGATGATCTGGAAGTGGATACCGGGGAAGATGAGGGGATGGATGCCCTTACCCAGCTGGCCGAGGAGAAGAAAAGAAAAGCCGCGGCCGAAGAAGAGGAAACAGAAGAAACTGCGACTGAAGAAGAAACCGGGGAAGAATCGGGGTTGAGCCTGGGAGCGCCGCGTGCCCCGGACGAGGCTGAAGAAGAAAAAGCAGAAGAGCCCTCAGAACCTGAAACTGAAGAGGAACCGGATGAGGTGGGGTTGTCCCTCGGTGCTCCGAGGGCGCCGGATGAGGAAGCCGCCGAAGAGGAGGCTTCCGAAGAAGAGGCTTCGCCGGAACCCCCGGCCCCGGAATCTGCTCCCGAAAGCGCGGAAGAAGAGGATGAAGATTTAGAGGAGCTTTCTCCTCCCGGCGGCGAAGAAACCCCGGGTGATGAGGAAGGATTATCTCTCGGGATTTCCCGGGGGCCCGGGGTTCAAGAGGATTCTGAAGAATCCGGGGAAGAGTCACCGTCTCCGCCTGAATCTCCCGGATCATCTGAAGCGGAAGAAAAAGAGATTGAGGAAACAAAACAAAAAGATGAAAAAGATTCAAAACCTCCCTCGCCGCCGGGGGAAGAAATTACTGAACCGGTAGAGGAGCCTGAAACAGCGGAAGAAACCGATTCGTCCGCCCGGGAAGAGGAGGGATTATCGCTTGGTGCTCCCCGGAAACCGGGAAGCGAGGGGGAGGAAGTGGGTGAGGCGAGTGGTGAGGCGAGTGGTGAGGCGGAGTCACCGGATCCTGATGAAACAGAAGAAACAGCGGAAGAAAAGCCGCCTTCACCGGAGGCAAAACAGTCCGAAGATGAAAATGAAGTTCCTTCGCCCCCCGGGGCGCCGCAGTCAGAAGAAAAGCAGGAAACGGAAGGGGACCGGGAGGAGGATAAAGAACCCGGAGATGTTGATTCAACCGGCCCGGAGGCCGGCGAAGGCGAGGAGAAAATAAGTCTCGGAAATGTAAAGATGCCTGCTGAAGAGGAAGAGGAAGAAGAAGTTGAAACAAAACCCGGTAGTGACTCCGGAGGGATGCTCAAAGGTGCTGTTGAGGAAGAAGAACCGGAGGAAGACGAAGGACCTAAATTGATGGGGACTGGAGAAGATTCGGGCGGAGAAAAATTAATGGGGACTGAAAGTAAAGACGCCGGGGAAGACAAAGAAGAAGAGGATAAGAACCAGGCGGGGGATAGCTTAGGGGCGGCCGCCAACGGGGAAGAGAGCATCCCGGAGATTTCAGAAGAAAAAATGAGCAGGATCGGTAAGGCTGTTAAACCGCAGGTAGACCGGTTAATCGGGGAATTGCGCCATACTTTTGATTATTTTCAGTCTCAACTTGAAGGGGGAGAAATTGACGGGTTAGTTATTACCGGGGGGTCCAGCAAACTGAAAAACCTGGATACTTACATGTCGGAACAGCTTGGTTATCCGGCGGAAAAATTTGATCCGGCCGAGGAAATCAAAGGCGGAAATCCAGGGGAAAACCAGGAAATGCTGGTTTCTTACGGTTTGCAGTTAAGAGCCCGGCCGGAAGCAGCTTCTGTTAATGTTAATTTGGTTCCTGACAATTTAATCCGTCGCCGGCGGGCCCGTAAAAAGACGCAAAAAATGACTGCCCTGGGAATTATTGGGGGGATTTTTCTGGTCCTGGTTCTTTTAACCGGTTTTCTTCTCTACAGCAGCAGACAGCAGGAGTTACAAGAGCTTGAATACCAGCTGGAAAGGCTGGAAGTCGTGGTTCAGCAGGTAGAAGAACTTGAGGAGACCCAGCAGGAGGTTCAGGAGCTGGTTGACGCGATTGAACGCCTCGAAAACGAAAGAACAGAAGTTTTGCCTTTATTATCTGAAATAAACCGTTTGCCAGGAGATTTAAGGGAAACGACCTGGTTTAACAATTTGTCTTTACAGCGGGGAATGCCGGACAGTTCTCTGTCAGTAAGCGGCTTAACAGGAGATTACGAGGCGGTCTCCAGCCTGTTTCGCTGGCTGGAGGGCCGTCCTTACATAGTTGAACATGAAAGCGAAAGCATGGGCCGGACAACGGTAACAATTGAGGGAAGAGAACGGACTATGGTGGATTTTTCTGCTGATTATACAGTATCTTTTGATGATGAAACGGGTGGCAATTAAAAATGGAGCAGCGGGAAAAATACATGTTAATATTTATGATAATTGCCGCTATCGGGGCCGGGTTTTATTATTTTGTAATCCCGATGTGGAACGATTATTTTGAATGGGCGGATGAGATTGAGGATAATGTCCAGCGAATCCAGGAAGCTCAACGCCAGGCGCAGCGGCTGGATGATTTAAAAGCCGAAGTGACCGAAATTCGCCGTGAATTTGTCCGGGCCCGCCGCCGTTTGCCGGCGGAAGGAGAATTTTTTGATTTGCTTGCTCAACTGGAACAAGAGGCCCGAAACTCGGGGATTGAGGACGAACAGATCAGGACCTTTTCCCGGGGGGCTGTCCGGGACCGGGATATAGTCCAGGTTATGTCAATTGATGCCGATTTTGAAGAAATTGCTATGAGCAGTCTCATCGAGATGTTGTGGAGATACCGGAATATGGAAAGATTGATTGATATCGATAGTATAGGCTTATCTAAGACCGGTCCAGAGGGAGAGTCCTTATTTGATGTAAACTTAACCCTGAATGTTTATATACTGCGTCCCGAGGAGGACGTGGCCTGAAATGGATTTACAAAAGACGTGGCAAAATATTAACCAGCGGGTTGACTGGCTTCTGGCGGGGATTATAGCTCTTATAATTGGTACCCTGGGGGTGGGCGGTTTTAGCTTGTATTTTTATTTAACCGCAGAGGATCCCCTTGAAAAGCATGGTTTGCAGACGGTGGCAGAGTTTGAAATTGACGAGGAAGTTCTGGAAGAGCTGCCCGATCTTGATGAAATAGAGATTGAACCGCCCCCGGAAGCAGAAGAGCTGCCGGAACGTTTTGTGGAATTGAAGGGGACAGATTTATTTTTGCCCCTGACGGCCCGGCGGATTCCGGACGAATTTCTGGTAGAACCTCCAGGCGTAGACCCCGACGATCCTGACGCGCCCGAGGATCCAGAACCACGTCTTCCCCCGATTGACGGCTTTGAAATCACGGGTCGAATCGTCGGAGACGAAGAGGAAATAAAAATTGGTTTCTTGAAAAGAAGAGAAGATAATCGTATGTTTATAGCACGGGAAGGGGAATATTTGAAAGGAACTGAAATTCGGGTCGAAAATATATCTGATACAGCTATTCAGCTTGCCAAACCGGAACATGAAGAGACAGAATTTCAGTTTGATATCGATAGAATGAGCCAGCAAATAAAGGACCAGATACTGTGGCATTGAACAGCTTAATCATTGCATTTTTTTGGATTAGGGGTTTTAATAATCCGATAAGCTGTTCAATTCATATACCGGGAGATGAAACAATGAAGGTCATCCGCCATTTTTTTGCCGGGATAAGCGTTGTTTTCTTATGCTTGCTTATCGCCTCTCCGCTTGCTGCTACTACTGTTGATCCCGGCGCCCCCGACCATTTTGATGTTCAGGTGGGTCCAGAAGCCCGTGCCGGCCGGGAATTTGCGGTCAGGCTTGTTATACGTGATGCTGAAGGAAACCGTGTAACCGAATATGACCAACTGGATCGGGAGGTCGTGCTTACCTCAACCGGAGAAGAGAGGCTGTCCCGGACGGAATTTTCTTCCACAGAGTTTGAGAAGGGGGAATTAACCGTTTATTTAACCTACCCGCTGGCGGAAGAGATTGAGATAACGGCGTCAGAAAAAGAACATGTGGCCCGGGGTCGTTCGGATCCGGTCAGGGTAAAACCGGGTCCGCCGGCAGATTTTGAAGCCCGGATCCCCCCGGAGGCTGAAGCCGGCCAGCCTTTTGTTATTAACCTCCGAGCGGTTGATGATTACGGGAATACGGTGAAAAAATACAGCGAGAAGGCCAGTGGGATTACGATAGAATCCACGGGGACCGGGACACCAAAACCTACCTTTATTGAGGCCGATAGATTTGAAAAAGGACATCTCAGTGAACAGATAAGCTATGAAAATGCTGAGGAAATGCAACTGAGAATTATTGACCGGGCTAATGAAATAGAATTTTTAACCCCGGAAATAGTGATTGCTCCCGCCCGGCTGGTCGGATTCACGGTTACAGCCCCCGAAGAGGTAACTGCCGGGGAATCTTTCCAGGTTGCTATTGAAGCGAGAGATGATTACGGGAATATTGTAGATGATTACAGGGACGTTATGGACGGAGTTGAGCTGGAGTTTTCCGCCGAAGGAAATATTGAACCTGGTTTTGTGGCCCCCGCCGAGTTTGAAAATGGAGTTGCTTTTATAGAGTCTTTTTTAACAAGAACGGAAAGCGGTCGGATTGTTGTTCTGGATCTGGCGGCCGGTATTCAGGCCGAAAGTAACCGGATAACTGTAAAGGCCGGCCCGCCCGTTGATTTTAGTTTTGAGGTTCCCCGGGAAGTGGCGGCTGACAAAGAATTTGAGGTTAAACTGGTTGCACTTGATGAATACGGTAATATTTTTAAAGATTATGCTGAGCGGGGAGAGCCAGTAAAAGTAAGGAGCACCGGTGAGGAAGAAGAAATTGAGATTTCACCGGCTGAATTTGACCGCGGGCAAGCCGTGGTTAAGCTTGAAAACAAAAAGGCAGAACAAATACGAGTGGAGGCTATAAGCGAGCCGTTAAATATTTCCAGTCAGAGTCCAACAATCCGGGTTCTTCCCGGAGACCCGGGCGGTATCCGGGTTAGCACCCCCGATAGGGTTCGGGCCGGTGAACAGTTTACGGTGGAACTAAAGTTAATTGATAATCATGAAAATATAATCACAGCTCCCGGCAAATATGGCGGAGAAGTTCGAGTGGCTTTGATTAATCATGAGATCACAGAGGAAAAAAATATTCCCCTGGCGGATTTTCACAGAGGGCGGACTGAAGTGGAATTTGAGTACAAAAAGGCGGAAGCAGTCAATGTTTTTGTAGAATATGACCGATTTGAACTGCGCACACGCAGTGAGCCGATCTCAATAATACCGGCTGAGTTTGAAGAAGTTGCTATTGAGACCCCCGGCAGAGTAGAGGCGGGCGAGCAGTTTTCGGTTACTGTTCATTTAATGGATGAATACGGAAATTTACTTGAAAATATGCCTGAAGAACTGGAATATTTCCAATTGATTTCCAGCGCCGGCGGGCAATTTCAGCCCCGCCGAATTTATCGTGACCGGATGAGTGCCCCGACGTTTGTGCTGGAGACCAGTTATCTTGAGGCTGAAACGATCAGGATGCAGCTTGTTGACCAGGAAAGAAAAAAACGGGCCGAATCGGCTTTAATCAGGGTGACCCCCGGCCGGCTGGCTGGATTTGAACTTGAGGTTCCGCCCCGTGCCCGTGCCGATCGGGAGTTTCCGCTCCGGATAAAAGCGTTAGATGAATACCACAACGTGGTTGAAAATCTTAACGACCGGGATGGCGAGATAGCTCTTGCCAGCTCCGGCGAAACAACACTGAACCCCCGGACTATTGATTTTAAGCGGTTCATAGACGGTATTGCGGAGATAAAGACCACTTACAGACGGGCGGAAGAGATAGTAATATTTGCCACCAGCGGGAATATAGAAACCCGCTCGGACAGTATTATTATTTTGCCCGGTGAACCAGGAAAATATGAGGTTGAAACTCGACCTCGAGTTCGAGCCGGTGAACCGTTCGCCGCTGAAATTATAGTTTATGACGATTATGACAACCAGGTTAATGAATTGCCGGCTGATTTCCAGGGTGTTAAATTGGAATCTTCAGGAGAGCACCGGATAAGCCCGCCCCGGCTAGAAGATTCTTTGTTTAAAAATGGGGCGGCGGCTGTTAAACTTGTATATCCGCGCGCGGGTCCCCTGGAAGTGAGTGCGGAGAAACTTGAAGAACCAGTTGAAAATCCCCTTGTTGACCGTGTCTTTTTGAAACGTGAATTAAACAGTGCAGATATATACCTGGTTGGCTCTGCGGAAATTCCATTTAATATTCGCCGCCGCAGCGATAAAGAAGGACGAATCAGCCTGGGTTTTCAACCGGCAGTCCTGGCCGGAGATGCAACAACTTATTTTTATGATGACTGGTTTTTGAAACAAATCAGCCAGCAAGAAACCGGCAGTAAGAGTTTGCCCGGTGTGGAGATAGAGCTTCTGCCCGATCGTCCTGTTGAATTTCAGACGGAGCGGCGGAAAAATCTTATTGAACTTAAAGTGCAAGCCGAAGAGATTGAAGAACCTGCTGAACCGCCCGAAGATGAGTTGATAGAGATACCCGATGAACCTGAAGAACCGGAAGAACCCGAAGAACCGGAAGAAGCCGAGGAACCCGAAGAACCCGAAGAACCCGAAGAACCCGAAGAAACCCCGGAGGAGATATCGGAACTTTCAGATGTCCAGGTTTTAATTGAAAATGAGGAATATGATCGGGCCGCAGAAAAGCTTGATTTATATCTGGAAGAAAACCCGGATGATCAACAGGCTGTTCGTTTAAGACATAGACTTCAACGAATCCGAGAAGTTCTTGACTAACCAATAAAAAAGGAATTGGGTCAATGAATGTAATATTTTCCGCTGTGAGTTCCAGAAGAGTTCGTTCATTTCTTCTGATCTGTACAGTTTTTGTTTTTTTATTTCCGTTTTCCGGACTGACGGAAACTGTTGATGAAACATTTTCCCGGGCTGTTAATACCTATATTCAAGGTGAGGATAACCAGTCCCGCCAGTTACTTGAAGAGGTGCTGGAAAAAAATCCAAACCATTCCCGGGCGCGAGAACTTTATTCCAAATTAAACTCGACGTCGTCCTCCGCCGCCGGTAATTTGTCGGAGTCAGCTTCTGTTTCCGATGGAGCAGAGGAGCCTTCCGCCGAAGAAGTGGAACTTGAATTTCAGTCTTTTTCCCCTGAAACGGAGAGTGAGTTTGAAGAACTGCAGGGGGAAGAGCCGGCGCCCGAAGCTGAATTAACCGGCGAACAAATTTATGCCGAGGTTACCGTGGAAGAAACGGAAACCGGTGAAGATGAAGGAGAACTTCCTGATTTTGCCCCTCTCTCCGAAGAAGAGCTTGAAACGGTAGAAGTTGTTGAAGAGATTGAAGATCCGGGGGAAGCAAAAGGTGAGGTAAAATTTATTAATGAAGATCATCGGTCTGCCCCCTCCCGGACAGAAGCTGTGTACGGGCTTATGGCCGAGGAATATGAAGACCGGGTGCGGTTTATGTTACAGGCCACCGGGACAATTGATTATATAACTTCCTATATTTATGATCCGCCGATGGTAATAATAGATATTCCGGGAGCCATCAATGAACTGCCGGATTCTCCCCTTGATATTTCGATGGGCAATGTGCTGCGAGTCCGTCATAGCCAGTACAGAATTGATCCTTTTTACACTACCAGGGTGGTAATTGATCTTGAGGAATGGTCTGAAAACTACCGAGTTAAACGTATATCGCCGGGGAATAAGATTGCAGTCGATGTGTTTGATCCGGAAATTCCGGTTGAGGAGATTGAACCTCCCGAAGAAGTTGTTGAAGACCCGCCGGAAGTGGAGCCGGTCCCCGGTTTTGAGCGAGTGACCGGTGAAGACCAGGAGATAGATCTGGAGGCTGAAGCCCCTGATC
>CAZKRS010000065.1:0-2630 GCA_964555265.1 uncultured bacterium
TAAATTCAAAGCCGCTGGATTCCCGTTTCCACGGGAATGACAGTCAAGACCTCACGGTCGTCTGCGTATGGCAACTAAAAAATGAATCCTGAAAAGGGGTTGAATTTTAGTTAATAAAGTTCTCGGGCAACTTCATTATGAGGGGCCTGTGATAAATAAGATAAATAAGCCGTTTTTGTTTTCTTCGCCTTACAGGTTTTATAACCTTCCTTTTAGTCTTTACACTATTTGTCCGTTCGGATTTCATCAAAAATTTAATAAGTTGTACAGAGTAATTTTGTTCGGGTAACAAAGAATCAAACAATAATTTTCTGGAGGTTTTAGGATGAATATCAACAGTTTTAAGACTATTTTGGCTGTAAATTTCAGTATTATGTTGCTGATGGGAATAACAGTTTTCATGGGCAATCAGGGCGAAGTTGTAGCCCAGCCTGAGATAACAATCGATCCCCAGCAACCAGAAATTGAGGAAGAAGAAGTAGATTTACCCGAAGGTGTGGTTATCCAGGTCGATGATGAGACCGTCACCGAGGAAGAATTTGAAAGTGAAGTTGACCAGATGATCCAGCAGCAGGTGCAGATGTTTGAAATGCAGGGTGAAGAGCTACCGGAGGAGCAGATTGAGCAGATGAGAAATCAGGCTGAAGGGCAGGTTGCCCAGCGAATGGTCGAACAGCTTGTGCTTTTGAACGGAGCCCGGGATGCGGGAGTAGAAATCACAGAGGAGGAAGCCGAGCAGTTTTTAGATGAACAGTTTGATTCTGAACAGGAGCGGGAGATGGCCCTGCAGCAGCTTGGAATTTCTCAAGAGGAAGCGGAAGAAGAAATGAGAAACATGCTGATGATCCAGGAATTTATGGAGAAAGAGATTGGTGAGATTGATATTTCGGAGCAAGAAGCACGACAGTATTTTGAACAGAACCGGCAGCAGTTTGAAGAGCAGGAGCAGGTCCGAGCCCGGCATATCCTGAAGGAGGATGATGCTGAAGCCGGGGAACTCGAGGCAATAAAAGAGGATTTAGAGGCGGGAGAAGGAGATTTTGCCCGGCTGGCCGAAGAACATTCTGACGGTCCTTCGGCGGAACGTGGCGGCGATCTTGGTTTTTTTGGTCGCGATGAAATGGTAGAACCTTTTGCCGAGGAAGCTTTTGATATGGTTCCCGGTGAAATAAGAGGCCCGGTTCAAACCCAGTTTGGTCATCACCTGATTAAAGTTGAAGAGGTCCAGGACGGGGAAGAAGTTGGGTTTGAAGATGTCAGGATTGAGGTTGAGCAACAACTGCAGCAACAGCGTCAGCAGGAAAAAGCCCAGCAGACAGTTGAAGAACTGCGGGAGGAAGCAGAAATCAAGACCGATCCATCAATCCAGATGCCGCAAGCTCAACCCCGGCCAGGCCAACAACCGGCCCCTCAGCCTTAAACACTTGCCCGGTAAGGCCTAATAAAACTACCGGTCAAATTGTCGCAACCGGGATTGGATGTTATATTGTTACCGGGTAATTTTCACCTGGTTTATCCATTTAATCGGTCGGCGGACAGGAAAGGCTGAAGATTTCTGCCATGGCAAAAAGTATTTCCCTGCTTATGATTGACGATAATCCTGCGGACGGGGATATTGTAAAAAGATTTCTTTCCGATGAAAAATTTCCCTGGACTCCCCAATTTGAGCTGGCAAATTCTCTCCGGGAAGCGGAAAAGAAGCTGGAAGAAAAAGAATTCGATTTAATTCTGCTTGATTACCGATTTCCTTTTGGCACCGGATTTGACGTGTTGGCCCGCCTGCGAAACGAGGGGGTTGATTTGCCGGTGATAATGTTAACCGGCCAGGGCAGTGAAGAGGTAGCGGGAAAGGCGGTGAAGGAAAGTATTAGCGATTATCTCCCCAAGAGTGAACTGAGTCCCGAACGGCTGCAGGAAGCCGTGGAGTCCATTCTAAATATAGAAAAAACTGTCAGCTCAGAGCAAAGTATCTCCCGGTTGGGATCCGGGGAATCATCGGGGTTTAAAAAAATATTTACCTTACTTTCTCAAGGGGCTAACATACGTTTTATTTTCGTGGTCTGCAAAAAAACTGCCGGGGAGACATATTATGCGCAATGCGAGAAATTTATCACGCAGAAGCTAGGCGAGGGAAGTTTTGTCCGGTTATTTCCGCTGAAAATTGGAGAAAATTTTGTCTTAAGCTTCCTGAACGATTCCCCCGAACCGTCAATCCCCGGGGAGGACAGCAGTTTGTTGGCTGAAATGTTTGAAAAATTGGAATCAAAATCTGAAGAGAAAAACAGTCCGTTGAGTTTATTAATCATGGAGGCCGCCGGGAAGATAGAAAACCGGGACCCGGCGTTTTTATTAAACAGAATGTTGGATAAAATATCTACCGTTGATTTGCAGGAACTGTCCGGAGGAAAGTATATAAAATTTGAAGCGGGGAGTTAAAAACAGTGGATAAATTAAAAGAGAACATCACAGAAAACATCCAACATTTCCGTAAAAAAATGGGTATGAGCCAGGAGGAACTTTCTTCTCTTTGTGGCTACAGTAGCACCTACCTGGGGAAGATAGAGCGGGGTCAGCGAAGTCCTTCGCTTGATACGTTGATCAGGATTGCCCGGGCTTTGCAGATCCCGGTG
>CAZKRS010000065.1:2640-8480 GCA_964555265.1 uncultured bacterium
TTTTGATTCGTTTTACCGCCGGCAGGATGAATTGAAAGAAAACTGGAATGCGGAGCAGTTTAGTCCCTATGACGCTGCAATGCGGCGATTTAATTATATAATCGGTATCCTGGATTGCTCAGGGGAAGTGGAGACTATATTTCATTTGCCCTGGTTTCAATCCGACCTGGAGCTAAAAAAAGAAAATGACGCAAAAAAACTGTGGGAACTGGAGGAGTTAAATTTTTCGCCCCCCCTGATAAAGGCGGTTAAAGAACTAATCAACTCCAGTGGCGGGCAGACAAAAAAACATTTCAATTTAAAAATCAGTGGTTACCAGTTTCAATGGGAACCGGTTGATTTTATTTTACTTCCGGAGGGTACTGATAAAATCAGGTTTGAACTTTTTTATCCCCGGGTAGTAAAAGAAGGAGAGCCCTGTCCGCCCGCTGAACTTAATTTTGAACTGGTTAACTGATATTTCGGGTTGTATTTGCCTTCCCTGACAGTCTGGACACCATTTGTCCGTTTGCATCCCATATTCCTCCCTTTACAATTATACCAGTAAGTTAAATCAGTTTTATAAAATTAATTTTTAAAAGGAGGTGAGGCAGATGAAAAGTTTTACAGCGATTGCCCTTTCCATTCTCCTGGTCTTCGCAGTTAACCTGGCCGGTTGTTTTGGAGAAGAGGATCCTCTGGAACCCGGTGAAGATGTTGGTATAGAAGATGAATGGGAAGACGATGATTACGAGGCTGAAGAGGATTGGGATGATGACTGGGAAGCTGAGGAAGATGATTTTGAAGACGACTGGGATGATGACTGGGAAGATGACTTTTAATTTTTTTTGAAAACAGTCGTAAGACCGTTCAGGCTAACCAGCCTGAACGGTCACTAATTTCAAACGATAGATCAAGTATTATTTGACATATCATTTTATTTCATTAGTTAGAACAGCGACGAAATTTTAGTTCCGGGAGGTTCTAATATGAAAAACGAGTACAAAAGCCTGGCAATAGTTCTGGTTAGCGTTATCGCAGCCGGGGCTCTTATTTTCACCTTATCGGGTGTGGTGGAAGCATTTGATGAATTTGAAATAGAAGAAGATCCGGATGTAGAGGAAGAACCGGCCCCCGACCAGGCCGAACAGATTGACCCCTGGATGGAAGAGGAAACAGCCGAGGAAGGCTTATCTGCTGAAGAGGTCGTTGAAGCCAGCTGCGAGGGAATTCCAGCTCCCGAGGAAGTCGAAGATGAAAACACAAGAGATTTAATGGAGCTGGAAATTGCCAACCTCGCTTTGAATATTGAGGGTGAATTTTTTGAAAGACCCGAAGCCTGCGAGGAACTGTTAGAGGACTGGTTTGAAGATTAATGTGACCCTTCTCCTTTCCCAACCTCGTCCCTTCCCGCCCGGTTATATTTTAGCCGGGCGGGTTTTCTTTTTTAAAGCGTTTCAACCAGGTAAAATAGTAAAAGAACTTTAAAATGTGAGGGATAGGATTGGCTCAAAAAAAAGTTTTAATAATTGAAGATAATCTTGCAGATATTGAAACCTTCAAGCGAGGGATAGAACTTCTGGAAGAACAAATAAACCTGGTGATTAAAAATGATGGTATTAGTGCCCGCAAATACCTGGAAAGACTGGCTGGCGGAAGCAGGGAAAACGAACTTGATATGGTGGTGCTCGATTTTAACCTGCCCGGGATAGACGGGCGCAGTCTGCTGGCCGATTTTTTTAATTCAGACCGGTTTAAAGCTGTACCGGTGATTGTCGTGACCACCTCTGGTGATATTCGTGATATCAGGTATGCTTATGAAAACGGGGCAAATGCTTATGTAATAAAACCCGGTGAGGGATCCAGATTTCTGGATTACATTGAATCCATTTTCAATTTCTGGTTAAGATTGACTATTGGTTAAATTTTCTGATTTCAAGGGACGGGTAAGATGAAAAAAGATTTTATCGACTGGCTCAAGATTTATTCTTTGCCAGCAGTGGCCGTCATACTGGGGTTGTTAATTGCTTTTGGTATGTACTGGCAGCTGCGCACCCTGGATCAGCAGAGAATAGAAAAACAGTTTACCGAGCTTGCCCAGCAGCAATCCCAGCATTTGCAGTGGAATTTATTAAATTTTATAAACGCTTTGCACACGGCCGGAGATTTATTTGCTACCATCGAGGACGTTGGGAAAAGCGAATTCCGGGAACTGGCTCATATAGTTGGGAATCGTTACCCGGGGATTCTCGCCCTGGAATGGTTACCCCGGATTGCAAATGAAAACCGGGATCATTTTGTTGAAAAGTTGAACAGAGAGCATGAGGAATTTTTAATAACCGAATTTTTTGAAGGCCGCCTTCGTCCGGCCCAGGAACGTGACCGGTATTATCCGGTTACTTATATTGAACCTTATCGGGATGCTGATTATAACCGGTGGGCATTGGGTTTTGACCATTTTTCGGAAGGCGTCCGAAGAGAGCCCCTGGAACAGGCCCTTCGCCGGGGTAGCGTTACGGTTACTCCTTCGCTGGTATTTGAACGGACCGGGCCGGGGGAGCGACAGATCCAGGATATGGAGAATAACCTGGGAATTATACTCTACAAACCGGTTTATGAAACTTTAAGTGCGCCGGCGGAAGATGAAAGTGCAGACGGTGATATGGCCCGGGGTGTTATTTCCTTACTTTTTAAAATTCAATCGGCGATGAGACCGGTCTTTATTGAAAGTGATCTGCTGCTTGAAGTGGCTGTTTTTGAACATCCGGTTGGAGTTCACCAGCCGGAACGCCGGCCTATTTATGCCAGCCGTTCCGTTGAGAATTTGCCTTCTTTTGAAGAAATAAGCGCAAAAATAAATTTCCAGGAACAGTTTCCCGTGGCCGACAGGGTCTGGTCGCTGGTTGTATGGCCTACCGAAGAATATATTAATACCCGCCAGAGCTGGGCGCCATTTTTGGCTCTGCTGCTTGGTTTACTGCTGACTGGAATTTTCACCCGGGGAGCCTACTGGCTTTCCAACGAATTCCTGGGCCGTCGCAAACAGTTTCACAGCGTAATTAATTCGGCTGAGGATGCGATTGTCTGTATTGACAGTTGGGGTGAAATTCTTCTCTGGAATACAGCGGCGGAGAAAATTTTTGATTATAATAAGCAAGACATTATGGAAAAAAATATTAAAGAAATATTTGATGAGAAGTCCGGCAGTTTCCTTGAACAGGAGCTGGATAAGTTTCGACGGGAAGGAGAGTCGGAATTCCACGGTGAAACTGTAGAGCTGGACGCTGTTGACAGAATTGGTGAAAAATTCCCCGTCGAGATTACACTTTCCGACTGGCAGCAGCAGAATAATCTCTACCATACGGTAATAATTCGAGATATTACCGAGCGAGTCCGCCGCAAGGAAGAACTTGAAAAATTAAACCGTGAACTTGAGGAAAAAGTCAAGCACAGGACCGAAGAGCTGGAACAATTTGTTTATGCCGCTTCCCATGACTTGAAAGAACCGGCCCGTGTAATCCAGACCTATGCCGAGTTTTTATCCGAAGATATGAATGAAAACCTGGAGGGCAAAGCCCGGGAGGATTTAAATTTTATCCGTAATTCTGCCGCCCAGATGAACGAATTGATCGAAGCGTTGAGAAAATTATCCCGGGTGGGCAGGGATGAAATTGATCCCCATCGAATATCTCTTGAAGATTGCGTTGAAAAAGCGATTAAACAGCAACGGGGTTTTATTTCAGATAATGAAATAAAGATAATTTATGAAGATTTACCGGAAGTATATGCTGATCCGGCTCTGATGACGGATCTTTACCATAACCTGTTAAATAATGCTCTGAAGCACGGGGGAGAGAAGCTGAGCGAAGTGAAGTTTATTGCCGAGCAAAAAGAGGACAGATGGCTCCTGGGGGTTAAAGATGACGGCCAGGGGATCGGGGAAGAGTTTCACAACATAATTTTCGAGCCGTTCAAACACCTGAATCCTGCCGATGAACAGGAAGGAACGGGAATTGGCCTTTCGATCTGTAAAAGAATAGTCGAGCGCCACGGCGGCGAAATGTGGTTGGAATCGGAGCCCGGTAAAGGGGCATGCTTTTTCTTTACGATTCCAGTTAATAAAAATGAAAAAAGGTCGTAAGAGTATCCTGGCCAATGAAATTATTTCCAGGATGTTGTATACTTTAACAGGAGTTTGTTAAACAATTGCCGCGGAGGAAGGAGACGGTTATGGAAACTGTTTCTGATGAACATGGTTCTTTCCTGGTGCTGGGAGTTTTCTTTACCATAATATTTTTGATGGTCGGGGGGCTGGCGGTTGACGTCAGTCGCTACCTGGTTTTGAAACAGAAATTGCAGCAGGCGGCCAACGGAGCTGCTCTTGCGGGGGGGAGGGCTCTGAACCAGTACGCCGATGAGCCGGAGCTGGAACCGGCTTACCTGGCTGTTCTCGATTATCTTGCCGATCATTTTGGTGAGGAATATCTTGATCTCTATGGGGAACCCGGTTCAGGTGATTATGAAGGAATTGAGATTAAAAAGATTGAAAAGTCAAACGAAGAGACAGACGACTACAGAGTGGGAGTTGTGGTTTACGGGGTTTTTCAGCCCTACTTTTTTCCCGACCGGTTCCTTTCGGAACGGTTGACCGGCACTTACAGGCTTGCCGTGGCCGAGACCTATTATGATCCCCGCCGCCGGGTCGAGTATGAGCCGATGAACTGCGGGATGGTTGTTGATGGCGAACTGACGCTGTCCGGAAATAATTTCAATCAAAATATTGAAGGTCAGCCCGCCAACCTCTGTGCAAACGCGGATATTAACGCCGGGGGCTCGGCTAACGGTGTCCTGGGGGATATATATACGGCCGGAGATTTTGTTCCGCCGGGCGGGGGACACGGCCTGGTGCGGACCGGCGAACCTGTACGAGAAAATCCGGAGTTTTTATATAATTACCCGGAACATTCCGATTATGACGTGGAACTTAGTGATACCACTTTTGAAACCTGGGATCCCTGCGGGGGGGCTGCTTCCCGTCCGGCAAAAGATTTTTTTGATCCTCTATATTCGATATTTCGTCCTTCTGATGCCCTGGCGCAACCCCCTCATGCCGGCCCGCCGGGGGGCGGGGAGACCAAAGAGTTAACTACAAAAGATGGAGAATACGTGGGAGTATGCGTTAACAGGAGCGAAAAAGGAAAATTTAATTTTGAGCAAGGGACTGAACTTGTGGAAGGAGAAATGCAGACGGGTGATTCCATCGGCATCTATGTCGAAGGTTCTCTTAATTTCGTTAGAAACAGTAAAGTTCACGGTGGTATATATGCAACCGGAGATATAACCGTGGAAAGTAACAACAATGATTTTATCGGTAATCCGGATAAACTGGGTGGGTTGTCCCTCTGGGCCGACGGGGATGTTAAAATTCATATGAACAATGTCAAAATCGAGGGGCTGACCGGTGCCGGGGGAAACTATGAATTTACGGGTCCGCCTTTTGGCGGTGGAAATATATCCGGTTTCCGGGGCGTTTTAATTAGCGGTGATAGTTTTGAGTCGAGTGATAATTCCGCCAACACCCGCTTTCAATACGACCCGGAACTGGTTGACTATAACGCTCTTGATATGAAAGACTGGGAGGAGGCGGTTCATATCGAAGTTAAACAGCCGCCTTATACACAAATTTCGGTCCGGCTTATCAGTTAACCCCTTTTTTTCCAGGGGAGGGGGGACTTTTTTTAGGGAGGATAAAATGAATTTCACCGGTGAACAGTTGTCTGAAAAGGGATCATTTTTAGTGATGGGTATTTTTTTCATGGTGATTTTTCTCATGGTGGGGGGACTGGCGGTTGATATAAGCC
>CAZKRS010000066.1:0-8477 GCA_964555265.1 uncultured bacterium
AATTCAACCGCCAGAGCGGAATATTCATAAAGCTGCCGAAGATTTGAAGGGGTAAGAATAATTCGGGGGGATTCATCATGGCTGGCGTGAAGCAGATAACGAAGGTCTCCCTGTTTGGTGTGTGTGGGTTTTCCGGTGGCCGGACCCACCCGCTGAATATCAAAAATCACAACGGGGATTTCGGCAAATGAACTGTAACCGATAAATTCAGCCATGTTTGAAAGTCCGGGTCCGCTGCTGGAGACCGAAGCTCTTGCCCCGGCCCAGGCCGCCCCAAGAGCTCGTCCCAGGCAGGAATCTTCGTTTTCCCCCTGCTCTACTACCAGGGGATATTTCTGGCTGTATCGCTCCAGGTTTTCACCGTGTGAGGTGGCGGGAGTTATCGGATACCAGCTTGCATAAGTACAGCCGCCCATTATCGTCCCCAGTGCCGTTGCATCGTTGCCGGTCATGAAAAGCTTATCGTTATCGGGAGAAGAAGGTTCAATTTTATAGGGGTCAATTTTATCAATATTCTCCCGGACATACCGGCTGCCCTGTTCTAAAGCTGCAAGGTTGCACCGAACAATTTTATCGCCTTTCTCACTAAAATTTTCCTCAAGGACCGTTTTTATCGGGGATAGATCCAGACCAAATAATTCGGCCAGCGCTCCCACGTAAATGACGTTGCGCATTATTTTTTGGATTGTGGTTTTGTTGAAATTTTCCCGGGCCAGTTGCTGGAAGGGGATTTTGTAATAGATTATATCGTCCCGGTAGAAAACAGAATTTGTGAGCTCCTCTTCCCGGGCCCGATCTATTTTTTCACCGGTTTTTGTCGATGAATCATAGAGGACCACTCCCTCCGCTTTTAACCGCCGGAGTTCATCGGCGGCGTTATCACCAAATAGAAGCAAACACAAATCAATTTCGTCTTTCAGGCACTGGTATCCTTGGTCGCTTATCCGGATCAAATAACGTGTGGGAGCTCCCTTGATATTGGAAGGATAAATGCGCTTGGTGCTTACGGTAAGACCCATTTTAAAAAGAGCGCGGGCCAAGCAGTCATTAGTTGAAACGCTGAAATCTCCGTTCATGGAAGCAATTGAGATCTGAAGATCGTTTACTGTTTTGTCCGGCATTATTTTATCACCGCTGTTCGGTGTTTGAAGCGAATAGGACTTAATGAAAGTGTAACATATAAAGAATAGGATTAAGTTTTAAAAATAATTAAATAACCACCAAAAAATCAAGCAGGACGGCCAGGAAAAAACCGGCACTCATAATTGCTGCTGCCCGCCGGGCCGGAAGCCCGGTTTTCTTCTCTTGATTGTCCGGGGTTTTTAGAGCGAATATACTGCCAGCAAAGCAAATAATGATAACACTGAAGTATAAAAAATCTGCATCGATTAGCCGGCCGAAAGCAAGCCAGCCCAGGAGGGCAACAGTAAAATTGAAGATAACAAGGACTTTTTCCATCCGGTCCCAGAATTCTTTTTGTGAAAAGGAGGGGTTGTAAATCAAATTTTTGTTTTTGAACTGCAAAGAAATAATAACCAGTCCGCTCCACCAGAAGCCTCCGGTTAACCAGAGTAAATATACCGGGGCGGATAAAATACCGCCCCCGGCTAAAAATCCAGCCGCCGGCGCAACTCCGGCCAGCCCCCCCTTTAAATAGGGCTGGTAAATGCCAATATCACCGAGCATGCTGATTGCAAGAATAATTACCAGCCCCGGCAAGTAATAGAAAATCGGAACTTCTAAAATTGCTAAGCCGGTGTAAATAAACAAAAATGAAAAAACAATCAGTAAAACCAGTACAATAAGTCGGTTCAGCTGCCCGTGTTTGGTTTTATCGGCCGGTGCAAACAAGCTGTTAGTGGGAAATAAAGTTTTTGTGTAGGAATAAACTCCCTGCCCCCCCATAATCAGAAGAAATAACAATCCGGCCTCCGAGTAATTGAAATCTAGCCCGGAAACAGCAAGATAGCCGGCAAGGCTAAAAAGGTAAAGACACAGTCCCTGGAGAGGATTTATTTTCAGAAGATGGAAAATTATTATTATCAGCCAGTTATTATCCATGGCATAATGGCCTGCTCCCGTATTGGTTTTATTTCTTCTGACTAATATAATATATAAATATTACGTTTTTCCCACAAGATTTTAGAATTAAAAATTTATTTCCAGGAAGCAGGTAACAAAAGATGTTGAACGTGGTCCTATTAAACCCGGAAATTCCGCCAAATACCGGCAATATTGGTCGCCTGACCCTGGGGACAAACAGCAGATTGATCATTGTGGGCCAGCCCGGTTTTGATCTGAGTAGTGACGCAGCGGTTAAAAGGGCCGGACTTGATTACTGGGATGATGTTGACGTTGTTCTTTATGATAACTGGCAGGATTATAAGAAAGATACCACCGGTCCGAGGTTTCTTGTAACAAAGTTTGCCGCCCGTCGCTATGATCAAGCCGATTATCAACCCGGTTCTCACATTATTATGGGGGGAGAAAACAAAGGTGCCCCGGAAGAAGTTCATGAGGATCCCGATGTTACCAGGGTCTGTTTGCCCATGAGCGGGAAGATCCGTTCATTTAATGTTTGCAACGCAACCGCCGTGGTTCTTTTTGAAGCTCTGCGCCATATTTCTCCGCCCTGGTTTCAACAGACGCCATACAGTGATTCGGACAGGGTCTAATTGAGATAATTATTCACAATTGATTCAGTTTTTGGAATAATATTAACCTCACCGGAAAAATAAACAAGGAGTGATAATGATGGTTGGTGATAGTCGTGAAAGATGGGGCACCAGACTGGGGTTTATTTTAGCTGCGGTTGGCAGTGCGGTGGGGCTGGGAAATATGTGGCGTTTCCCTTATTTAACTGCTGAACACGGGGGAGCCGGATTTGTTTTATTTTATATAGTGCTTCTGTTTTTAGTTGGTTTGCCGGTCATGATCGGTGAATTTATACTGGGGAGAAGCTCAAGACGCAGTCCCGTTCAGGCCCTGGCGCAGAAAGGAGAAACTGACTGGCATATACTTGGATTTTTGTTTGTACTGACCGGTTTTGGAATTCTATCCTACTACAGCGTAATAGGCGGCTGGACTATTCGGTATATGCTTGATTCTCTTACCGGGGAGCTGCTGGCAGTGGAAGCCGGCGATTATTTCCGGGATATTCAAAGCGGGATCGACGCCCTTTTATTTCATCTTTTATTCATGGGAATAACAACCGGGATAGTCCTCGGGGGAGTGCGCCGGGGGATCGAAAGAAGCGTAAAATTACTTATTCCACTTCTTGTCTGTCTCTCGGTGGGACTGGCCATCTGGGCCTATTTCCAGCCCGGGTCCCTCGAAGGATATGCGTTTTACCTGGCTCCCGAGTGGGGACGATTAATCCAGACTTATCACCCGTGGGGGTTTTCAATTACTTTTTTGAACCTCAGTTTACTGGCCAGCGCCGCCGGCCAGACTTTCTTCACCCTGAGCCTGGGGATGGGAGCGATGATCACTTACGCCAGTTATCTTTCGAGCGATGAGGATTTAATCGAAGAATCCCTGTTAATTTCGCTTTCCAACTTTGGGATTTCTTTCCTGGCCGGACTGATGATCTTCCCGATTATTTTTTCTGTAGGTCTTGTTGAAGAAATTGGCGAGAGTACGATGGGAGCCCTGTTTATTACAGTTCCCGGTGCATTTCGTTCCATCGGGGGTATATGGGGGGGATTTTTAAGTTTGATATTTTTCTTTTGCTTACTACTGGCTGCACTCACCTCCGGGATTTCATTGCTTGAGGTGGTCACCAGTTCATTGATTGACGAATTTAATTTTTCCCGCCGTCCGGCGGCCCTGGCCAGCGGGACTGTAATTTTCCTGGGGGGGATACCGGCTGCCATGAGTATTACCTGGCTTGATTTTGCCGACCAGATTGCCGGCGGATTTTTGCTCATGCTGGGCGGTTTTTTTCTTGCCGTCTACCTGGGCTGGTTTTTCAAAACTGCTTCCTCGGAGCTGGATAAAGGACTTAAACTATCTTTAAAAACAACCTGGTTAATATTAATTCGTTATATCGTTCCCCCGGCCCTGCTGGCCCTGTTGATCTGGATTTCCTGGGACCTGGGAATCTCTCTGGCCGAATTTTTACCGTTTAGTTAATTAATTAAATTACTATTCAGCGAGGATATGATTGAAGGAGGAATCAAGTGGAAGAAATTATAGATGATTTAGAATTTACTGTTTTTGATTTTGAAACCACCGGTTATTCTCCCAAGAAAGGCGCTGAAATTATCGAGGTGGGGGCGGTGAAAATACAGGAGGGTAAAATTGGCGAACCTTTCCAGGAGTTTGTCAAACCCTCCTCTACTCTTCCGCCGAAGATAATAGAATTGACCGGAATTACTCCTTCCCGGCTGAAAGACGCCAGGCCTGTTGAAGCGGTTATAAAAGAGTTCTGTCAGTATTTTGCCGATTCAATTCTTGTGGCGCACAATGCTTCTTTTGATCTTTCATTTCTGAAATATTATTCGCCCCTGGAAATCGAAAATCCGCACATAGATTCTTTACGCATGGCTCGAAAATTAGGTAATTTTGCCAGTAATGCCCTGGATAGCCTGGTAGGAGAACTTAATATTTCTCGTTCAAATGCTCACCGGGCCCTGGATGATGCCCGGGCAACCGCTACACTTTTTCTTCACCTGGCTGAAAAGGTAAATTCCCCCCGGGACTACAGGAAGTGTAATATCCCCCGCTGTATTACGGATAAATTGGAAAGAAAGAAAATATAAACCGACGGAACACCCGGAAGTGTCCCGCCGGTTTGTTAACAGTTCTTAGAATGTCCAGTTTACAATCGGGAATCCGCGCATGGGCATCGAATGGGGCATTCCGGGTCCAACTTCTTCTTTCAGGTTGAGAAGACCAACCTGAACTCCGTGCAGTGAACGGGTTTGATTTAAAACTCCCAGCTGGAGCCCTGAGATGTGGTCTGCCTGGTTGTAAAAACCTGATTGAATCCCCCGGTGGTAAGCACCGGAAAAGTTCACCAGCCCCAGTTGGACTCCCGAAACGTCCCCTTTGGTCTGGTTAACAAGTCCCCACTGCAGGCCCGTGGTTTTATTACCCACTTCGTTATAAAGTCCCAGCTGAACTCCAGACATGTTTCCCCGCAGGTAATTGAAAGGGAAAATCAGCCCGTAATCTATACCGGTCAGATCTTCATTGACCGCATAAAGGGCGTTTATCCTGATCCCGCGGATGGAAAATGATTCGTCCGGATACTGGACGGGGTTAAAAATAGAAAGACCAATAAAAGACTCGCCCGGCGCTGTCGTGTGGCTGGAAGCCTGGACGGAGACGGCCAGAGTCATCATTATTGCACCTGTTAATAAAACAGTCATTACTTTTCTCATGTTTTTCACCTCCCTGAACGAGTATGAAAGTTGTAAAAGCATTCAATTAAACAGGCAATTGTTCACCCAAAAATTCTTTCAACATATTCAATGTTACCTGCCGCCGGTATTTTCTGTTGGAACGGATATCGTCTATCGGGGCAATTTCTTCCTTCAGAGTTTCGAGGGCGTCGGTAATTAAATCGGGGGCCAAAATTTTCCCCCGTAAAGATTCCTCGGTATTTTCGGCCCGGAGGGTATAAGGGGCAACGCTGCCGCAGATTATACGCACGTCCTCGACCCGGTTGTTTTCCCCGGTGCGGCGCCGTCCAACAAGCAGTGTTTTTGATACTGCCTGATAATTGCGCGAGCCAACATCACGGTAATATCCCGACCAGCCCGGTCCGGGGCGGGGGATATGAATTTTATGTATAAATTCATTGCTGGCCATATCCATTTCTTTATAATCACTGTAAAACTTATCGAGTTGAACCCGGCGCGAACCATCTGGCCCTGCCAGTTCAAGTTCAGCGTCATAAGCCATCAGTCCGGCAGTACCGTTGGCACAGGGAGAGGCGTTGGCAATATTTCCCGCCCAGGTGGCCCGGCTCTGGATTCCCAGGGTACTCACGAGTTCAGCTCCTTTTGTCAGCAGAGGATATTTTTCCTCTATTTTTTTGTCATACCGAACATCCTTGAAGGTGGTTAGAGCGTCTAATACAAGTTTGTCTTCCTTTAATTCTGGTTTGCCGCTAAGCTCTTCGCAGGCGTCCAGGTTAACAAAAACACAGGGATCAAGCTGGTCCTGTCTGAGTGAGACATATAAATCAGTTCCCCCGGCCAGCGGGAGCGCATTTTCTTCGGTATCTAATATTTGAACAATATCTTTCACCGTTCGTGGGTTAACAACTTTAAAATCAGCCGAATGTGGTTTCATGAAATTTCACGCTCCTCACAGGTTTTGGAAGGCTTCTTTAACTGAATCAATGATTCTTTTGTAACCGGTGCACCGGCACTGGTTGCCGGCCAGTGCTTCGCGGATACTTCCGGCATGTTCGGGATGATCCATGTAATAAGTGGCCGCCATTATCATTCCCGGGGTACACATACCACACTGGGTGCCCCCCCGCTCTTTGAAAGCCTGCTGCATAGTATTCATCCGTTCGTCTTCGCTTATTCCTTCAATTGTGGTAATTTTACTGCCGTCGGCCTGGCAAACGGGGACCATGCAGCTGTTGGCCAGCTCACCGTCCAACCAAATAGTGCAGGCTCCGCACTCACCTTCTCCGCAGCCTTCCTTGGTTCCGGTAAGTCCCAGATCATCCCTGATAACATCCAGCAGCCGTTTCATCGGGTGAACTTTAATTTCCTTTTTTTCTCCGTTCACTGTAAAAGAGATCTCCTGTTCAGTTAGCGGTTCAGTCATTACTCTTCAACCTCCATTTCAACAGCCTCCATAATTACCTCCGGTAGTAGTGGTATTTTTGGGATAAAATTATCGTCCAGTGCCCTGGCAACGGCGCTTGCTATTGCCGGTGCCGGGCCGTCCATTGGCAGCTCGCCGATCCCCTTGGCGCTGTAGGGGCCGTAATTATGGTGAGGGAATTCTACAAACTCTACGTCAATATCGGGAACATCGGCGGCGGTGGGAATAATATAGTTGGCATACTGATTATTTTTCATCGCCCCGTCTTCCTCCATAATCGGATATTCATAGAGAGCATAGCCGATTGCCTGGCCAACTCCTCCCTCAATCTGAGCAGCTGCCAGTTCAGGGTTGATCACCTGTCCACATTCAACGACCGAAATCATTTCTTTGACTTCGGCCCGGTAGTCGATCATATCAACTTCTACTTCCGCAACGTCGCAGCTCCAGGCGTAACCGCTGTATGCTTCTCCGCGGTATTCTTCTTCATCCCACTTGATATCTTCCGGCTCTTCGTATTGAACTTCGGTTTTTAACTCTCCAAATTCTCCCAGGTAATTCCGGGCCGCTTCCCGGAAATCTTCGGGACCAAAATTTTCCGCCAGTCCCGCACGTTCCTGGAGTCTCTCAACAAGTTTTTCGCAGGCTTTCTGGATCAAGCTTCCAACGATCATCGTTGAGCGAGAAGCAACAGTCGGTCCGCTATCCGGAACTACGGCGGTATCAGGCTGGTGAACATTCACCCATTCGGCGGGTATGTTGCAGGCCTCGGCCGCTATCTGGATAAAACCGGTGTGGATCCCCTGGCCAAATTCTACTGAAGACCCCAGTATTTCTACGCCGGCTTCTTCGGTCAGCCGAACTGCCGCGATCGAAGCCAGCTGCTCCTCCCCGCTGCCGGTAAAACCAGCGCCGTGGAAAAATGTAGAGAGACTTATTCCCCGCTTTTTAGTGGTTGTGGAGGAGTTGAATTTTTTTATTTCCTGTTTACGCTCCTGGTAATTGGCTTTTTTTAGCGCCTGATCCATCAAATATTCAAGATCAATTTCCTCCTTGATTTCCTGTCCGGTGGGCATAAAATCGCCTTTCTGGAGGAAATTACGGCGCCGGATTTCATCAGGCTGCAGTCCCAGGACACTTGCTGCCTTGTTCATATGGGTTTCCATGGCAAATATAGACTGGGGTGTTCCGAACCCTCTGAATGCTGCATAAGGGGTGGAATTAGTCATCACCGCCCGGGCATCTATGTCGGCGGCTTCAATTTTATAGGGGCCGAAGGAGTGAAGTACACCCCGGGAAAGAACAGTTGAGGAAAGCGTCGGGTAAGCTCCGCCGTTGAGGACAAAATCTATATCCAGGGCGACAAGCTTCCCGTTCTCTTTAAATCCGGCCTTAATTTTAGTTCTCGAAGGATGTCGTTTAGTGGTGGCCAGCATATCTTCTTCCCGGTCATATATCATTTTTACCGGTCTGCCGTCCGCATGCCAGGAGAGGAGGGCAACGTGTCCGGCCAGCATACTGGGAAAATCTTCTTTTCCCCCGAAAGCTCCTCCGGTTTCGTCCTGGAGAATCTGAACATCTCCAGGCTCAATATCAAAAAGATGGATCATTGCTTCCTGGATGTAATACGGACACTGCATTGAACCTTCAACAAAAACCTTCCCCTCCGGTTTTGCTCTGGCAAT
>CAZKRS010000067.1:0-6846 GCA_964555265.1 uncultured bacterium
CGGGAGAATAACTTACCTTCAGTTCACCCGGGGAGAAGAGTTTGAACGGTTGAGCGAGGTAAACCGTATCCGTCATGAGCAAATTCCCGCCCGGCGGGGATTAATCCAGGATTATACCGGGGAGATTGTTGCGGCCGACGAACCTCTGGCCCACCTGGTTAAACTCAGCCGCCGGGTTGAGCTTTCCCGTCCCCGGCTGTTAGAACTGGCGGAAAGGCTTGGTTTTGAACGGGAACAGCTCCAGGAACGGTTGGACGATTATCACCGCCGGACGGTCTTACGGGGGCTGGATGATGAACAGCAGATCTGGTTTGAAGAAAATTCCCATGATTATCCGGGTCTGAAAATAAGAAATTATCCCCACCGGATTTACCGTTTCCCGGAAGCGATGGCTCCGGTCCTGGGGTATACCGGCGAAATTGGTCCCGAAGAATTAAGACAGCGGCGGGGGGAAGGACTTTCCCAGGGAGATATAGTGGGTAAAACGGGGATAGAACGAGCTTACGATTCTCTTCTGCGGGGGAACGACGGTCTGCGCTGGGTGGAGGTTACGGCCGCCGGAGAATATATCCGGGAACTATCTTCCCCCCGGCCTATTTCTCCCGGTTCCGGGCGTGATCTCCAGCTCTCGGTGGATGTTCGTCTCCAGGAGGCGATTGCCGACAGTTTCGACGGGGATACCGGGGGAGCGGCCGTGGTTATGGAAATTCCCACCGGCCGGCTCCGGGCTTTCTACAGCCACCCCCCCTATAATCCCAATGATTTGATTATCGGGGAAGACAAGACAATCAGGGAACTTATGGGGCGAAAGAACAATCCTCTTCATAATAGGGTTACCCGGGGACGGTTTCCGCCCGGCTCCACTTTCAAGATTTTCTCCTATCTTGCCGCCCTGGCTGAAGATGGTTTTAACCCGGCGCACCGCTTTCGCTGTGACGGGGAGTTTGAGTTAGGGGACCATACCTTTCGCTGCTGGGATGAAGATGGTCACGGGCGCTTGAACCTGCACGAAGCGTTAGTTCATTCCTGTAACGTTTATTTTTATAACCTGGTCCGTCACCTCAAATACCGGCCGGTGATTGAACTGGCCCGGCAATTTGAATTCAGCCGGCCAACCGGTGTTGATTTTCCCCGGGAATTAGCTTCCCAGCTTTCCACCCCGGAGCTAAAAGAAAAATACAGTCCCGAAGCATGGACCGGCGGTGATGAAGTAAACGCTATCATTGGCCAGGGATATACACTTGTAACACCGCTCAAGCAGGCCCAGATGTTTGGCAGTTTATTAAGCGGCAAACTAATTACTCCCGTACTTAATACTGAACGTAACCTGTCCGGAGCAAACCGCCGGATAAGCGTAGAGGAACAGCAGCGGAGCCGGCTGATTGATACACTTTCATCGGTTGTTGACCGGGGGACCGGCTACCGGGCTCAGCATGACCGGTCTTACCGCCGGATAGAACCTGATATATTTGGTAAGACCGGGACGGTTCAGAAAATAAAAATTGATGATGACGTCGACACGCCCACTCCCGACGCCTGGTTTATTTCTGCCGCCCCCCGCCAGGACCCCCGCTACGTGGTAGTAGTTTACCGGGAGGAAGCGGGGATGGGCGGCCAGGCGGCCGCTCCCCGGGCCCGGGAGATTTACCTGGAAATGGATAGACTTGGTTATTTCGAGGAATCCGAAGAAAAACCGGAAGATTCCGACCGGGCCGCCGCAACTGAACCGCCGGGAGGTTTGAACTGAAATGCCCCGGCGTTTTGCCGCTCTTTCTTCGCTGGCGGCAGCTTTTATTCTTTCGATAATCGGAATTTTCCTGGTTTACAGTTCAACCAGTCGAGTGTTTGGATTCGGGCTGGCCCTGCGGCAGGTAACCTGGGTTGCCGCCGGTATGCTGGGAGCAATCGCTGTCAGTTATTTATCCCGCCGGCGATTATACAAAAGTTCTTTCTGGTTGTATGCCGGGGGGATGTTCCTGCTGGTCATGACTTTTTTTATTGGTGTTACCGTGCGCGGGGAGAGAAGCTGGCTAGAGTTTGGTTTGTTTCGTATGCAGCCGGCGGAAATCATGAAACTTTTTTCAATCATGCTCCTGGCCACGGTGGGTAAAAACTATGCCCGGGATAAATTAACCCGTCTGGCGACGATAGTCCTGTCAGCTGTGGTTTTAATTTTACCGGCCCTGGTAATCCTGGTGAAAGGAGATGCCGGGACGGCGTTAATTTATTTTTTATTTTTTATTGGCTGGTTATTTATACTGGATTTTCAACGGGAGGGGCTATTTTTTGTTGTAGCGGTTGGCGGCGGAACTCTTGGTTTGCTGGGCCGGGTGGCATTCCCCGGGGTATTCGTATGGCCGGGGGAGCTGTTTTTAACCGCAGTTAATTTCTGGTCCGTTTTCTTCTGGGGAGGCTGCGGGTTGCTGCTGGTATATACTGGTGTTATTTACTGGTTTAACAAGAAAGTACCCGTCCTGTCCTACCTGGTTATATTTCTTGTCTGCCTGGTGGCCGCCGGAGGTTTGTACAACCATCTTCGTCACCATCAGCGCCAGCGGCTGGAAGCTTTTGTTGATCCGGCGGCCTCGCCTCTGGAAAGCGGATATCACGTCACCCAGGCCCGAATTGCGGTCGGTTCCGGGGGGCTATTCGGGCAGGGATATCTGCAGGGAACCCAGAGTCAGCTTGGTTTTATCCCTGAATTGTGGACAGATTTTATCTATACCGTTGCCATTGAAGAGCTGGGGCTTGCGACCGGATTTTTTATTTTATTACTGTATGGGTTGCTGATCTACGGAACGATGTCCACTGCTGTTCTGGCGGAAGCCTGGTGGGATTTTTACGCCTGCGCCGGCGTAGCTCTGCTCTGGATTTTACATACCGTAATAAACCTCGGTTTTTCCCTGGAATTAATTCCGGTTATTGGCCTCCCGCTGCCCTATCTAAGCTACGGGGGCAGTTTCATGGTCACCAACTGGCTGGCCCTGGGGTTGGTCGTCTCCTTGAGCGACCGGATACGAGGACCGGATATTCTGCATTCCCGGGTAAACTTCCTCTAACCCGGATAATCCGGGCTAAAAAAAGTGATTGTATTTTAGCCGGATTTTTTATACCATAGTTGATTTCCGAGGCCGAGGTAGCTCAGCCTGGCAGAGCGCGTCCATGGTAAGGATGAGGTCGTGGGTTCGAATCCCATCCTCGGCTCCATTTAAAAATAAATTTTGACAAACCCGCGCCCCGGCTGTTATACTTTTAATTTATCAGCTGGAAGCAGGGGGAAGGTGTGTAAATATTTATAAAACAGCAGGTGGCTGAAGTATTAAATCTTCACTCTGCCGGATTAATTCAAAACTTATTAAAAAAATAAATTAGGCCCGTAGCTCGAACTGGCAGAGCGCCGGACTCCAAATCCGGAGGTTCCGGGTTCGACTCCCGGCGGGCCTGCCATGTCAGCGGGACCGGCAGCAGAGTTAAAATTAATCGGAAAGGTCGGGCTATTTTCGGAATGATAAAGTGGTATAAGAGGTTGAAGAAGTTTTTATATGAAGTATGGTTGGAAGCCCGCCCCGGGGGAAGAGTCAACTGGCCCTCCACGGCAAAACTGCTGGAATCCACTCTGCTTGTCCTGGTTTGTGCGTTTATATTTATGGTTTACGTGGGGCTGCTGGATTTAATATTCGGTCAGATTTTTATATTTTTGACCGGTGCGTCATAATTCTAAAAATGCAGGAGCGATCTTAAATGGTTGAAGAAGCTGAGAAGCCCGCCCGGGAAGAACAGGAGCGGGACCAGGAAGAAGAACCGGAAGAAACCGGTGATGAGGATGATCTGAACTGGTATATTCTTCATACGTTTGCCGGCCAGGAACAGAAAATACGGGACCGGCTGCTGGATCGTGTGGAGGAAGAGGGTCTGGGAGATTTTATCTCCGAAGTTGTTGTGCCCACCAGGGAGGTAATGGAAATAAAAGGGAAGGAGAAAAAAGAGGTTGAGAAACAACTATACCCGGGGTATGTGTTTATCCGGATGGAAATGTCGGAAGATAACTGGCATCTTGTCCGGCAGACCCGGGGTGTGACGGGTTTTGTCGGAACTCAGATGGACCCTATTCCGGTCGAGGAAACAGAGATGAGAGAGGTTCTTTCCCAGATTGGTGAGGAGGGCGGGGAACCCGAGATTGAATTCAGTGCCGGAGATACGGTAAGGATTATCTCCGGGGCTATGGAAGAGATGACCGGGACCGTAAACGAAGTTGATATTGAAAAAGCTAAGCTTCACGTGTCGGTGGATATGTTCGGGCGTTCTACGCCCGTTGAATTAAATTTTGACCAGGCGGAAAAACTGTAGACAAAAATTTTGAAATAATGAGGGTTAAAAATGGCTGATAAACCTGTAGAAGCAGAAATCAAACTTCAAATTCCGGCCGGTCAGGCCGAACCGTCGCCTCCGGTAGGCCCGGCTCTCGGTCAGCACGGCGTTAATATCATGGAATTCTGTAACGCTTTTAACGAAAAAACCAGCGAGCATGAAACAGGGATTTTAATTCCGGTCGAAATAACGGTCTACCAGGACCGCAGTTTTGAATTTATTACCAAGACACCGCCCGCCTCCGTTTTGCTCAAGCGGAAAGCGGGTCTTGTTTCCGGTTCGGGCGAACCCAACAAAAACAAGGTTGGTTCGGTCAGACCGGAAGATGTTCGGGATATTGCGGAAACTAAAATGCCGGATTTGAACGCCTACGATGTTGAAGCGGCAATGAAGATTGTCGCCGGAACCGCCCGCAGCATGGGAATTGAAATAGAAGGAGCAGAAGCCGAAGCAGAAGGAGCCCGGGACAATGGCAGTTAAAAAGAAAAGTAAACGGTATCAAGAACTTGAAGAAAAAATCGAAAAAACACCTTATACGGACCTAAAAAAAGCAACGCAGGTAATAAAGAAAGTTGCGACAGCCGACTTTACCGAAAGCGTTGAAGCTCATGTTAAATTAAATATCGACCCGGCCCAGGCCGACCAGCAATTCCGGGCCTCCCTAGTTCTACCCCACGGCACCGGGCGTGAGACCCGGGTTATTGTTTTTGCCCGTGGCGAAAAAGTAAAAGAGGCCGAAGAAGCCGGAGCGGAAGCGGTCGGCGGCGAAGATTTAATTGAGAAGATCGAGGACGGCTGGTTTGAATTTGACCAGGCCGTCGCCACTCCCGATATGATGAGCGATGTCAGTGTGCTGGGACCGGTTCTTGGTCCCCGCGGGCTTATGCCCAACAATAAAGCCGGAACTGTTACTTTTGACGTGGCCGAAGTTGTTGGAAAATTAAAAAAAGGCCAGATGGAACTACGTAACGATCAGTATGGAATCATCCATACAGTCGTGGGAACCGATGAAATGACGGCGGATGAGCTCCGGGATAACCTGGAGGCAATACTGAAATTTATAGTTGAAGAGCGTCCCGTGGGTGTTAAAGGCCAGGGGCAATACCTGGAATCGATTGTGCTGGCCCCGACGATGGGTCCTTCAATAAAAATCGCCCCGGCTGTTGCCTGGGATTTGCTTTAAATGGACCCGAGTTTTAAGGAGGAACAGAGATGGTAAATCCACGTAAAGTTGAATGGGTTGAAGAATTGACGGAGGAGCTTAAAAATTCTCCCAATCTTATATTTACGGGTTTTCGCGGGCTGACAGTTGAGCAGATGGAAGATCTGCGCCGTCAGCTTTACGAATGCGATACCACCTACCGGGTGGTTAAAAACCGGTTGGCCCGGAGGGCTTTCTCGCGCTGGAAAAAGAATGGCGGAGCAACCGCTCAAAAAACCGGGGAAGAACCGGCGACCGGCCGGCCGGAAGCAGAGGTTGAACTTACCGATTTGCCCGGTGTAGGACCCTCGACGGCCGAAGATTTTCAAGAGGCCGGTTTTGAAACCGCTGCCGACGTCGCGGCGGCCGATGAGCAGGAATTGCAGGAAATACCGGGAATTGGAGCGGCCAAAGCCGGTAAAATTATGGAGGCCGCTCGCAAGCACGTCCCGGCCGGGGAAAAAGAAGAATCAGAACCAGAACCCGAAGAGTCTACGCCGGAAGATGTGGAGTTAGACCCGGAGATTACTTCCTTGTTAACCGGAAACACCGCGATTGCTTTTAATCGCAAGGATGTGGTTAAAGCGGCTAAGGTTGTCGTTGATTTTGCTGAAGAAAGTGAAACTTTTGAAATCAAGGGCGGGATGCTCGATAAAAAAATCCTGGAAGCCGAAGATATTGAACATCTTTCCAGTCTGCCTTCCCGCCGGGAACTTCTGACTAAGCTGGCAATGAGTTTGAATAGCCCGATCCAGAAATTGGCCCGCTATCTTAAGGACCCGCTGCAGAAACTTGTACAGGTAATGAATAGAGTAAAAGAGAACAAAGAAGATTCTAAGGAGTGAGTTTTTATGTCTATAAGTAAAGAGGAAATTATCGATTCGATTGAGGAGATGACAGTCCTGGAACTGTCAGAACTCGTCAGTGAGATCGAAGAAAGATTTGACGTTGAAGCCGGACCTGTTGCCGGTGCCGTTGCAGCTGCACCAGCAGCCGCCGGTGAAGGCGAAGAGGAAGAAGAGTCCGACGTGGTCGACGTTGTTCTCCAGGATTTTGGTGATAATAAAATCCAGGTTATCAAAGAAGTACGTTCGGTGACCGATCTTGGACTGAAAGAGGCCAAGTCGCTTGTCGAAGAGGCTCCCAATCCGGTGAAAGAATCTCTCTCCCGTGAGGACGCGGAAGAGGTTAAAGAACAGCTTGAAGACGCCGGGGCAACGATAGAGCTTAAGTAATTGTCTGCCTCAGTCTATTCAACCTGGTCTATAGCGTGTCGA
>CAZKRS010000067.1:6856-8384 GCA_964555265.1 uncultured bacterium
GTGCCTTTATGACTGCCAAATCTGAACTGGAAGTTTTGAAATTCGGGGAAGAAGATCGACTGGAAGCTGATGATCTTCTCCAGATTCAACGGAAACATTTCGAATGGTTTATGCAAGCCCAAGCCGGCCCCGAGGAAAGAGAAAACCACGGGTTCGAGGAATGTTTGCGTTCAACTTTTCCCATAGAAACCGATGAAATTTCCCTGGAATATGTTAATTATTCCATCGGAGAGGTCGAAGCCACTCCCCAGGAGTGTAAAGACCGGGGGATAACCTATTCGGTTCCCGTGACTTCCAGGATGAGGCTTGTTTTTAAAGAGACCGGGGAAATAATCGAGGAAGAAGTGTTTCTTGGCGATTATCCGTTTATGACTCCCAGTGGTTCGTTTGTCATCAACGGGACCGAGCGGATAATTACCAGTCAGCTTATTCGGTCCCCGGGGGTAATTTATGATTACGATGATTCCAAGGAACGTTATACCTGCAAAATTATCCCTTATATCGGCACCTGGGTGACGATTGATATCGACTCCCGGCACCGGATGCGGATCAGTATTGACCGCCAGCGGCGCCAGGAGGCCACGGCATTTCTCCGTTTGCTTCCGGAAGATCCTTACGCCGAAGAACCGGAATATATGATGCCCACCAACGAGGATATAGTTAACTATTTTTATGAAACCAAGCAGGTGGACGTCGAAAAGGAAGAGGAGTTAATGTATGAATACCTGGCAGAACCGATAATCCAGGAGGTAATCGAAGAACCCGGAGAAGAAGCTGAGAACGAAGAAGAAGAACCCGGAGAAGAAGCTGAGAGCGACGAAGAAGAACCGGAAGAGGAACCGGAAGAAGAACCCGAACCGGAAATAATTTTCGACGCCGGAAAAAGAATTGATAAAAAAGTTCTGTCCGAACTTGAAGAACGGGGATATGAAAAAATTAAGATTGTCAAACGGGAACAGCAGTTTAACCCCGTCATTCTTAACACTCTCACAAGAGATGATACCCATAATCCCGAGCAGGCTTTCAAGAAATTATTTCAACTGCTCAGGCCTAACGATCCCTACAGCCTTGAAAATGCCCGTGAATATATCTACAGCTGTTTTTTTGACGAGGATCGTATTGACCTGGAAAGAGTTGGTCGCTACAAAATTAATAAAAAACTTGGCCATAAAGGGCTGGAAGATGAAGATCTTGAGGAACGGGTGCTAGCCCCTGAAGATTTGCTGGAGATATTTGAATATTTTATTTCAATAACCGATGGGGAGGGAGAGGTCGACGACATTGACCACCTCTCCAACCGCCGGGTACGGACGATAGGGGAACTGCTTTATCAGCAGGCCAAGAACGGTCTGAACAGGATCGAAAGAAGTATCAACGACAAATTAAATGTTCATATTCAGGATGACGAAAAACCCACGCCGGCCCGGTTGATTAACATAAAACCGTTAACGGCGGATATCATGGATTTTTTCAGCACCGGCTCGCTGAGCCAGTTTATGGACCAGACCAATCCGCTGGACGAGTTAAC